>DOVP01000104.1:0-2144 GCA_003520025.1 Phycisphaerales bacterium | reverse complement strand
GCCATCGCGATTGACTTTGTCACCCTCGATGACGACGATGGCGACATCGCCAATGGCTCTCCCCATTACAACGCAATCAAGGCCGGATTCACCGCCCATGGCATCGGTGTCCCGCCAATTGCGTGGCTTGACGTGTCCTTCCCGGACGGAATTCCAAGCCGCGTGGCCCCGGATGGCTCAACAGATATGGCCGTCCACATCGACAACTTGCTCGGCGAGTATCAGCCCGGAACCGCCAAACTGATGGTGCGAGTCGACGGTCTCATCACCACGTATCCACTTGAGGATCTCGGTGAAGGCGACTTCGTGGCGCACTTCCCTCCCACCGAATGCGGCGGGGATGTGGAGTTCTTCCTCTGGATCAAGACGATGGACAACGAGAGTGTCTTTGTGCCGCCCGCTGCGCCAGATGAGTTCTATGTTGCGCTGTCTGCCTGGTCGGATCCGGAAGTCACTTGGTACGACGATTCATCGACCGACACGGGCTGGAGCGTAAGTGGTGATGCTACAGATGGTCAGTGGGAACGGGACATCCCATATGGTGGAAACAACCGCCCACAGACCGATTGTGGTGACACCGAGAGTTGGTGCTGGCTCACAGACAACGCATCCGGACAGAGCGATGTCGATGGCGGACAGACCATTTTGACCTCGGCACGGATCGATGCCACGGGCGCCAGCCACGTCGGTTTTTGTTTCTGGTATCGCAACCAGCGGAACAACGGTTCCGGACAGGACGACACGCTGGACATTCAGGTCTCCGACGATGATGGCGCGACATGGATGACCGCGCGTGAGGTCGGACCGACCGGACCTGATACCGACGGCGTGTGGATTACTGAGCAGCATTCACTGCTGGATATTGGTGGCTTCACGCCGAATGATGCATTCCGCATCCGCTTCATCGCGCAAGATCTTGGCCAGGAGAGCCGTGTCGAAGCGGCAGTGGACAACATCGAGATTCTCTCGGTGGATTGCTCCGAGCAGCCGTGCCCGGGAGATCTCGACGGCGATGGTCAGATCGGTGCCAACGAGATTCTCGCAGTCCTTGATGCGTGGGGTCTGTGTGACGGATGTCCGGCGGACATCACCGGAGACGGCGTCGTCAATGTCAATGACCTGCTCTACATGGTCGGTGCCTTCGGTCCCTGCCCCTGATCGAGCCTGCGTGTGTCTGCTACCGTAGTCGTTTCCCAAGGAGGAAGCGATGCGACCAATCATTCTGCTGACACTGACGTTGACGACCGTAGTTTCAGCGCACCCGGATGACCATCCTTGGCGGCCCGAGCGGCTGCTTCCACGCGAAGACCCGTTCGCTCGACTCGACGACGCTGAACTTCCCTCGCCCAATCGCTTTCGCGCCGCCAGCGGCGCACCTGGGCCGGATTACTGGCAACAGCAGGTGGACTATGACATCGGTGTCCGCCTCGATCCGATCGCCCACCAGTTGGAGGGGCATGAGGCAATTACGTATCACAACAACAGCCCCGATACGCTGCACTGGTTATGGGTGCAACTTGAGCAGAATCGCTTCCGGCCCGATGCACGCGGAGAACTGGCCACGACAGCACCCAATCTCGAACATGGCATGTCATTCGACGGGCTTCGCCGGCATCTCGGCCGCGCTGAGTTTCAGGGCGGCATGCACATCGAGCGAGTCGTAAATGACCGTGGCGAATCGCTTCCGTTCGTCATAGACGGCACGATGATGCGTATCGATCTGCCGAAACCGCTGAAGCCCGGTGGAGTCTTTCAATTCACGATCGACTGGACCGGCGTTGTCGTACCGGACGATATCGCCGGACGCAGCGGCTACGAGACATTTGACGATGGCCGCACGCTGTATCAGATCGCCCAGTGGTTCCCGCGACTTGCCGCCTACACGGACTACGACGGATGGCAGACTCGGCCATTCCTCGGCCGCGGCGAATTTACGCTTGAGTTCGGCAATTACGACGTCAGTATCACGGTTCCTGATACCTACCTCGTTGGCGCAACCGGTGCATTGACGAACCCCCGGAAGGTGTTGACATCTGCGCAGCGCAACCGCCTCGCAGAAGCCCGCGACTCGGACACGCCGATCATGATCGTGACCCGAGAGGAGTCGGACGGCTTCGTCGACGCGACACCTCAGGGAGAGAAGA
>DOVP01000296.1 GCA_003520025.1 Phycisphaerales bacterium | reverse complement strand
GGCCGCGCCGATGTCGAAGTCGGTCATGTCGGTCTCACCAACGACTTCTCTGTGTTGACACCTTCCGGAGCGCTCGCTGTTCGCGGAACCGGCATGGCGGTGTCGCACAGTGCGATGCAAGGTACACAGGTATTTGGCGCACGGTCCAACGCAATGAACGCCATCGCCATGAAGTACTACGGCAGCAAGGTCGCCCACATGATGTCGGGTGACGCCATCTCCACCCAGCAGGCGCCCAACCCGGCCGTCGCTGAGGCGCTTGAGACGACGGGACCAGCACCGCTGAATGCCAGTGAGGCTCAAGACCAGCAGGACTCTCCGGACCAAACATCACAGGCCATATCCAACTCCGACCCGATCAACCAATCGGTTCGCGAACTGCTCGCTGAACAACAGGAAGCCATCAACGAGGAGATCCTCGAAGAAGAATTCGGCGATCCGTTCATTCAGGATGGTTTCTCGTGGTATGTCGGCGAGAACGGCGTCGTACTCCCGGAAGACATGGGTGCTGTGGCAACGGGCCTGTACTGGGACATGAAACTGCAGCACGTCCCGACACATGTCGATCCGTACAATCCCGACGGCCACCGTATTGCATCGGTTTTCGAACACGATCTGTTCGCGGGTACAGGTTTCTACGATCCCGAACGATCGCAATTCATCCACGGCTCTGAAGAGCAGGGCTGGTATCTGGATATCCCCTGGGGCACCGAACTCCCCACCGGAGGTCGACCACTCCCGGAAACCTACGAATCCATCCTCGAGTACGGCGATGCCCAGTGGTCCGGGCAACCCTTCACCTCCGCGGATGATCTTCGAACCATGCTCACTTTCGTGAATGAGTTCTGCGTCACGACCTTCGATGGCGATGGCAACAAGATCGAGGTCTGCCGGCAGGCCTTCGCCAACGCGATGAACGCCCTGATCTACAACAACATGCAGCCGCCCGGCTACCAGCCGGGGCTCACGCCATACGGCCAGGGCCTGCAGGATCCCTACGGAGGCCAGAGCGAGTTCGTCGAAGGCAACGGCGACTGTCCTTGGTGTCCGTAGCAGGCCATCAGCCTGCTGCGGAACTGCGATCAGCGAGTTGATCGCAATGATCGATTGTTCGACCGCTCGACTACGCTCGCCGCCCACTACCATCTGAGCCGTGACCGCCCCCATCAGCCCCAAGGTCCTGCTCTCGGCCCTCCTCGCCACGCTGCTCATCGTCTTGATCGATATCGGCGGAGGATTCAACGCCTGGAACGAGCAGATCCTCGACCTTGAGCAACGGCACTTCCCCCGCGATGTCTCCGCCATGTCCCCCGAGATCGTCATGGTAGACATTGACGACCGTGCGCTGGAGCGGCTCGGCCGCTGGCCCTGGCCGCGAACTGCGTTGGCTGGTGCCATCGACGAACTGCGGCGAGCCGGCGCCAGAACAATAGCACTCGATCTTGACTTGGCCGACCCCCAGGATCCGACTTGGCACCCGGGGCCGCCCCCTGTTCAGATCGACCACGACGCGGCGCTTGCCGAGGCCATTGGTGATCGCATGGTTCTCGGCACGATGCTGATGCCCGATGAACTCCCCACGCGATGGGCTTCGGCCGGGGGTGATCCCGACAGCCTGCCAATCCTGCTTGCGGCCCTGTCGGAGAATTTCTCGCTTGACCCGCGATCGGAGGCCATGACGGCATCCCGGCAGGACCGTGATGCCGCCTCCGACACGCTGCACATGCTGTGGCGGCACACGCTCTTCAATGCCGCGGCAGACGATCAATCCCGGGATGAACTGCTTGCGCGAGCAGGCCGGCACGCCGACGCCATGCTGCCCATCATCGAGTCGGCCATCCGCCAGCACGCAGCACGATCGGTCCTTCCGGGCACGCAGTCCGGCGGCCGGGAAGGTCCCCCATCGCCGGCCGATCGATTCCCGCTGCAACCCCTCGCTGAAGCAGCCGGCGCCATCGGCTATATCAACATCGTCCGCCGCGGACACGATGGTGGCATTCGCCAACTCGTGCCGTCCCAGCCGGTGG
Source organism: Phycisphaerales bacterium (assembly GCA_003520025.1). GTDB lineage: Bacteria > Planctomycetota > Phycisphaerae > Phycisphaerales > SM1A02 > UBA12567. The sequence continues at coordinate 1,981 of DOVP01000296.1, read as the reverse complement.
GCCATGGCCAGCAACTTCCGCCGCTGGGCATTGCGGCCGTCACAACGCATCTTGGAGGCGGCGTGCCGATCGAGATCGACGGAGACGAACTTCAAGTCGGCGACATCACCATTCCACTCCACAATGACGCCATCACGGTGTGTTGGCCCCGAGGGGTACATGGCTCCAATTGGCCCGATCTGCATCGCAGAGAGGAGACAGACGCTCGGTTCACCGGGCATCTGTCGATCAGTGAGTTGGTGCTGCTTTCACGAGCCAGGGCGGTCATGCTTGAGGCCGAAACGCAACTGGCTGGCGCCACGCGTCCACTACTGCAAACGATCCGCCAAGATCCACACTTGACGGCCGAGGACTGGCTCGATCCCACCATTCAGGCGGAAGTCGAGAACGACATCTTGTTCGATCTTGAGGACATCGATGCGCTTGCCGCAGCCGAAGGCATCGATCCACGCACCGCCGTCGAGCGGGCCGACCTGAATCAGAATGATGCAAACCGGATGCACCGCGCGCTCGATTGGCGCAATGCGCATCGCACCCTCGCCAAGGATGCCGGCCTTGTCGCTTCCGTGGAGAACTCACTGAGGGTGAAGGTCGCCGATCGCCTCGTCTTCGTCGGCTGGACCGCAACCGGCACGCTCGCCGACTTCGTGCCGACCGCCGCCGGTCCACGTACGCCAGGCGTCATGGTGCATGCCGCCATCGCCGACATGGTCCTGCAGGATCGTTCGCTCTTCGAGGGTGAATCCTGGTGGTCGGCAGTCGCAGCAGCCTGCCTTGGGGTGTTGATCGCAGTGCTGGTCGCGACTCTTGGGCCTTGGCCCGCTACGAGCTCGGCAATCGGCGTGCTGCTGGTGTGGTCTGCAGCGGTCATCCTGTTGTTCTGGAAGGCCGACACGGTGCTGCCGGTCGCCTCGCCCCTGATGGCCATCACCCTCTCTTGGGCTGCTGGAACCGGATCCCGGGCCATCATGGTGCAGCAGGAGAAACGACGCATCACGCGGCAGTTCCGCGCCCGCGTCCCGGAGGCACTGGTCGATGAACTCGCCCGCGATCCGGAATCGGTCGGCATGCGGGGCGTCCGACGTGAAGTCTGTGTGATGTTCGGTGATCTTGCTGGATTCACCGGCATCAGCGAAGGACTGGAGAGCGAAGAGACCGTCACGCTGCTCAATCGTTGCATGAGCGGACTCGCCGAGCAATTGACGGAACATCACGGGTATGTCAACAAGTTCCTCGGAGACGGTTTTCTCGCCTTCTGGTCCGCCTTCGGTGATCAACCGGAGCAGGCGGATCTCGCCTGCCACGCCGCCATGAAGTGTCAGGCCTTTATGAACACAATCAACAAGGATGCGGCTCCGGGCACGCCCACGCTGGGGCTTCGAATCGGCATCGCCACCGGCGAGGCATTGGTTGGTGACTGTGGCGCTCCGCCTCGGCTGAACGACTACACCGTCATCGGCGATGTCGCCAATCTCGCCGCCCGACTTGAGTCGGCGAACAAACTATTTGGGACCTCGATCCTTCTCGACGGTCGGACGCGGGAGTTGATTCGATCAGACGATCTTCCGCTGTGTGAGGTGGGACCGGTACAGGTCATCGGACGTGAGGGTGTCGTCCACGTCTGGACGCTTGCAACCGAATCGCTCAGCCTGGATTCGCGGGACGCAGCCAGCTCACTCGCTGCAGCAATCCGCAGCGGCGACCGATCGGCCGCGAGGACCACGCTTGAAACATTGGAGCGGTTGGAAGGAACATCGCGACGGACGCAGTTGCTCGCAGAAGTGGTTCGCGATACGCCCGACCCCATGCCCCGCGCACTGAGGCTGCGGGAGAAGTAGCCTGCGCAGAGCACGCATCCCATGCCTGAAGTATCACCAGAACAAGTCGATTGCATCCTTGAAGTCAGCCGCGTCCTCGGAAGTACCGACGACCCACAGGCGGTCATCTGCCGGGTCGCCGATTGCCTTCGGGACATCCTCGA
>DOVP01000172.1 GCA_003520025.1 Phycisphaerales bacterium | reverse complement strand
TGGCTGTTATCCTGCGGTGCTCATGGCACAACTCCGTGAAATCAAGAATCGGATGGGCGCGGTCAAGACAATCGCGCGGATCACCAAGACGATGCAGATGATCGCGACGGCGAAATACACCGCCGCCGGGCAGCGGGCCCAACAATCGCGTCCTTATGCCGCCATGATCGACGACATGGTTCGCCAGGTCGCGTCGAACGCCAGTGATTACGAATCACCCCTGATCGACGGGCCCGGCGAGAAGACAGGCAAGGCCCTCTTGCTGGTCATTTGTTCCGACCGCGGACTGTGCGGCGCCTACAACGCCAATGTCCTGCGGACCGCCAACAAACATCGCCAAGCCGAGATCGACTCCACCGACGTCGTTATCGAAACTGCCGGGAAGAAAGCGTCCGCCTTCTTCAAGTTCCAGGGTATCGAGGTGTCTCGTGCCTACGGCATTGGTGATACCCCTCAGTACGACGATGTCGAAGCGATCGCTCAGGACTATCTCGATCGCTACCTCGCAGGTGAATACGACACGATCAAGATCGTCTCGATGCGGTACCACACCGTTTCGCGCCAAACCGCCGAAGTTACGCAGTTGCTGCCACTCAGTCAGCCGGAGTCAGGCGATGAGGCCACATCGGTCACGAGCCGCCAAGACGTCTATGACTTCACGCCATCCGCTTCGGAACTCCTCGACACCCTGCTGCCTACCACGGTCAAGACGCTCCTCTACCAACTCTTCATTGAAGCGGCGGTCAGCGAGCACGTCATGCGAATGATCGCGATGAAGGCTGCGACGGACAACGCCAGAGACTTCGGACGCACCCTCGCCCGCACCTACAACCGCGCGCGGCAGGGCCAAATCACGACCGAACTCACCGAGATCGTCTCCGGCGTCGCCGCCCTCGAAGGCTGACCCCCGGAAGCGGTCACTGGCCGACCCCTCTGCCTGTGCTGTGGAAACTGTCTCAAATAGCTGGCGGGCGATTATTTTTCGTGGATTGCTCGCGCATGGCGGCGGTTGCATTTGCTCTCTCAATCGTGTCAGGCACTGGGCAGCCAGGCACGGTTGGTTGCGAACGCTCCTGCGACCACTGCACGCGCGGGTCTCACGACCCCCCCACCCCGACGCGTTCGCTCCTTGGCGCGTCGGGGTGGTGTGTTGGTCGAATCAGCCCATCGCCATGGCACCACGGGCGGCGAGATCGCCCCACGGGTCGGGAAGGTCCGGGGCGACCTCGAGCAGGGCACCCGCCACGGTTTCGACCGGCTGGCTGGAGAGCCTGACGTCGTGATGCTCGGCGGCTGCCGCCATCAACAGCAAGTACCACAACAGGCCTCGCATTCGTGCATCCTCGTCATCGGCTTTATGGAAGCATTGTTTGGCGAGTTGGTATTGAGCGCGAATGATGTCGATGTCGCCGTTCTTTGAACACAGCATCACCTTGGTGTCTACAGGATTGCCGTCGAAGTCCACAGAGATCGCTTTGGCAAGCCACTTGGTGCCACCGGCTGCGACGAGTCGACAACGCAATGTGCTTGTTGGCCGCGTGTCTTGTACACGGCCAAGTTCCAGGAGTGTTCGAAAGGCCGGGTCATCGCCACCACCAGTATCGATGGTTCGCTGGTCATCGCTCATGAGATGGCCTCCTGCAACTTCATCAATTCTTCGTCGATCTCTTCGGCACCCACACCATCCTGTTTCAATCGCTGCTGCAAGGCCTCGCGGAAGCGATTGGCGGCGGTTCGTGCCATCACGGCGCATCGTTTGGGATCGACATCAAATTCCGCCGCGCAGTCACGATAAGGCAGGCCATCAAGATGATGCCGCATGAACAACTGCCAGTGTTCGTCCAGATTGTCGGCGCGACAAGACGCCTGCGCGTCGCGGCATGCAGCCGCCACCAACGCTCGCGCCCAGGCGCGGTCGACCTCACAGTCAAGGACGCCGGGATCATCTATACCCCGTTCTTCATTGTCATCGCCTGCGCCATCAAGTCGGGCCGCATCATGTCGCTTCTCCCGTCGCCACAACTCCTTCAGATAGAAGTGCAGCGCGTTGATCAGCCAGTGCCGCAGCCGCTTGCCGCTGGCCTGCCACTTGGCGAAAAACTCCTCGCGATCGAGGCGATCAGCGAGGAAGCCGTTGATGATGTCATGTGGCTCACCAAGCGAGCGCCAACTCGACCCCATGAAGTAGATGCGAAGCGGCTCCTCGTAGGCCTCCATCACGTGGCGGTTGATGGCGCCGCGGCCCATCGTTCCGTCCCCCATTTGCACGCCGATCCAGGTGTTCAGAGTGGGTGGGAAGTGTTCACGTTTTGGCTCACTCATGTCTGGGCACCATAACGATCCTGTTAATCATGGATCTTGTTGAGCGGCAAGGGTTTGTGGCGGCAAATTCCCCAGAAGTGCTTGTGTAACAAATAGATAGGCCACCAGCCGGGTCACTGTGCCTCCTTCTACTGCAACGACTCCCCAAATTCTGAATGTGCAACCCTTCCTCAACAGCACAAAGTGACTGGTGTCGCATGAGGAAAGGTAGGGGACGTATCCTGCCTCGATGCAGTTGTACACCCGTACCGGTGACGATGGAACGACAGACCTGTTTGGAGGCGGGCGAGTCGCTAAGGATCATCCACGGGTTGTGGCCTATGGGGAGGCTGATGGGTTCAACGTCTCTCTGGGTTTCGCGGCGGTGGTGTGCGAGGACGCTGGTTTGCGGGCAGTGCTCGCGGACTTGCAGCAGATGGTGTTTCGGCTTGGGGCGGATCTGGCGACGCCGGTCAGTGCGGGATCTGATGCGAAAGTACAACGAGTGGCTGGCGGCGATGTCGTCGAGATCGAAGCGCATATTGATGCCATCGATGGGACCAATGCCGAGCAGCGGTCATTTGTGTTGCCTGGCGGCTGCGAATGTGCCGCCCGGCTGCATCTGGCCCGCGATGCGGCGAGGCGGTGCGAGCGGGCGATGGTGACGCTGGCCGCCGTTGAGCCGGGTGGCGTTTCGGAGCCTGCGAAGCAGTGGATCAACCGATGCAGCGATCTGCTCTTCGCCATGGCCCGGGCGGCGAATCGGCTCGCCGGCGTGGCGGATGAGCCGTGGTCTGATTCCTGACCGGGCTGTCCATGTTTCACTAGAATGCGGGCCTTTTCAGGCCCCTCACTCCTTGGGAGTTCATTCAAATGGCTATTCGCATCGGCATCAACGGATTTGGACGCATTGGTCGGCTCGTCTACCGCGAGGCAGTTCGGCGGGGGACATTTGATGTGGTCGCCATCAATGATCTTGTTCCGGCGGACAACCTTGCCTACCTCGTCTCGTACGACACGATGCACGGTCGGTTCGACCACCGCGTTCGCGCAGACGGCGAAAGCCTCGTATGCGATGCGCACAGCACAAAGTGTCTGAGCGAGCGCGACCCAGCGAATCTAGGCTGGGGTGATCTTGGAGTGGACTACGTGCTGGAATCGACAGGCTTTTTCATGGACCTCGATGGTGCGAGCAAGCATCTCGAAGCAGGTGCTAAGCGAGTGCTGCTCTCGGCGCCAACCAAGTCGCCAGGTGAGATTCCGACCTTCGTGCACAAAGTCAACTGCAGCGGCTACGACCCAGCGAAGCACACGATTCTTTCGAATGCCTCCTGCACGACCAACTGCCTCGCCCCGATCACCAAGGTCATTCTTGACGCGTTCGGCCTTGAGGAAGGTCTGATGACCACCATCCACGCCGCCACCGCAACGCAGCCCACGCAGGATGGCCCGAGCAAGAAGGACATGCGTGGCGGACGCAACGCCTACATGAACATCATTCCGGCCAGCACCGGCGCCGCCAAAGCCGTGGCGCTCTGCCTGCCCGCTGTTAAGGGCAAACTCACCGGCATGGCGATGCGCGTGCCGACGGCTGATGTGTCATGCGTTGATCTGACGTTCCGAACCGAGCAGGCTACGAGCCTAGCCGACATCAACGCCGCCATGAAGGCTGCCGCAGACGGCCCCATGAAGGGGGTTCTGTGCTACACGGAAGATCCACTGGTCAGCAGCGACTTCATTGGTGATACACACAGCAGCATTTTCGATGCAGGCGCAGGCATGGAACTCAACGATCGTTTCTTCAAGGTGGTCAGTTGGTATGACAACGAAGCGGGATACGCTACGCGGTGCGTCGATATGCTTGAGATGATGTCGAGCAAGGACAACTGATCAGTCATCTGGGTTCTGTTTGGCGATGTGCTTTCGGACTGCCGCGTACAAATCATGTTGATGTCGTTCCATTCGGACAAGCCGATCTTCAAGCGAGTCAACATTGGTTGTTTTTTGAACCTGTCGCATGAAGATGTTGGCGATGGCGCCTGCGAAGGTCGCAAAGAGACCGATGCCGACGACCATGAGCACGACGGTGAGCACGCGTCCGACCGGCGTGATGGGGACGATGTCACCGTAGCCGACCGTCGAGACCGTGACGACGCTCCACCAAGCGGCATCTTCACCGGTCAGAATCGAGGCGCCGGGGGTAGATTTTTCCACATGCAGCACCGCCACACTGACGCCGATGATCGTGCCGATTCCGGCGATCATCAGGACCGCGACTAGGCTGGCCGCCTTGTCTCGCATATAGACCTGGGAGAGGATGCGGACGGACCTGAAGATGCGGAGTATGCGGAAGAGTGCGCCAAGGCGGGCCAGTCTAAATGGACCGATCACAGGGATCGATGAAATGAGGTCGAATGGCCCCCACGTGTACAGGTACCGCAGTTTCCGTTTGGCCGTGAAGAGGTTGTGTAGGAAATCCACGAAGAACAACACACAGAACGCCCAGTCGAAGATCATCAGCAGATGTTTGATTTCGTTGCCTCGATCGAGCGTCCACGCCCAGATCAGCACACCGATCGCGACCACAGCTGCGGCGGAGATGAAGAGGTCATAGGCAGATGGAGGCCGGCCGCCTCTGACGTCGTCAAACGGAAGCGGTGAATCGGATGTGTTTGGTTCGTCCATCGGCTGCATATCGGCTTAGTGCGGCGATGGGGCGGCAAGAAAAGCAGTCAGGTTCCGGGGCCGGGCTCTGGTACCCGATTCTCTACACCCCAATCGGCAGCGTCACCGATCCGGCATCGAGCCGGATCCATCGCGTGGCGAGCCCTGATCAAGCCAAATCCGGAAATGTCTCACGCACCGTGCCAACAAGGTCCTTGACGTGGCTGACAGATTCATCCATAAGGGCCTTCTCTTCTGCATTGAGGTCGATTTCAATGACCTTCTCCACGCCACTACTGCCAAGGACGGCTGGGACGCCGACGAAGTAGCCGCCGACGCCGTACTCGCTGTCGCAGTACGCGGCGCAGGGCAGGATGCGTTTCTTGTCCTTGATGATCGCCTCGGCCATCAGGATGCTGCCACTGGCTGGGGCGTAGTAGGCACTGGTGCCCATGAGTTTCACGACCTCGCCGCCACCCATCTTTGCTCGCTCGACGCAGGCAGTGATTTCATCGGCCGAAAGGAGTTGGCTCACCGGGATGCCATGGACACTTGTGTAACTGGCCAGCGGAACCATGTCATCGCCATGACCACCGAGCAGCAGTGCTGAAACGTCTTCAACGCTGCAGCCAATCTTGCCGGCAATGAAGGTGCGGAAGCGGGCGACGTCGAGGCAGCCGGCTTGTCCGACGATGCGATTTGTGGGGAAGCCGGTGGTCTTCCAAGCGGTGTAGACCATGGCATCGAGCGGGTTGCTCACGAGGATGACCACGGCGTCGGGCGCATTGGCGGCGATTTGTTCGCTTACGCTGCGAACGATCTTGACGTTGGTGGCGATCAGATCATCGCGGCTCATACCCGGCTTTCGCGGGATGCCGGCGGTGACGATAATGACATCGCTTTTGGCGACATCTGCGTAATCGCTCGTCCCGATGATCGAGGCATCGAAGCGTTCGGTGGGTCCGCAGCATGCGAGATCAATCGCTTTGCCCTGCGCGACACCGACCTTGTCAGGGATGTCTACAAGCACGATGTCGCCAAGCTCCTTGGCGGCCGCCCACATAGCGCAGGATGCACCGACGTTTCCGGCTCCGATGATGCTGATCTTGGCTCGACGCATGGTGTTGGGGTCTCGACTGGTTAGGGGGTGAATGGGGGAGCACCGCATTGTAAAGGGGTCGGATACCGAGGTCTGACCCCTTGCACATCCAAACTTCAAATTGACCTTCGGCACCATGCAACAGGCCCCTTGCCAACGGCAAGGGGCCTGTTGCATGGAGCCGAATGGAGTCGGATACCGGGGCCTCGGCCCCCGGAAGCCGAATACCAATATGAAGTTTGGATGTGCAAGGGGTCAGACCTCGGTATCCGACCCCTTTACAATGCGGTGCTCCCCCATTCACCCCCAAACCAGTTGAGACCCCAACACCATGCGTCGAGCCAAGATCAGCATCATCGGAGCCGGAAACGTCGGTGCATCCTGCGCCATGTGGGCAGCCGCCAAGGAACTTGGCGACATCGTGCTTGTAGAC
>DOVP01000267.1 GCA_003520025.1 Phycisphaerales bacterium | reverse complement strand
ACGCCAAGCGCGATGGGAACTCGCATGCTGGTGCTGAGATATGCCAGTGTGTTGCAGACGGCACCGCTGATCCAGCGGTCGTGCGAGGTTTCGCCCTTGATGACGCATCCGAGAGCTACGAAGGCATCCGCTTTCGGGTCGAGTTCCTGACACATGTGCGTGATCGTTCCCGGGAGTTCCCATGTGCCCGGACAGTCGATCACCGTTATTTGACCCCCGTCATCGCCAAGAACCTCGTGAAAGGCCCGCTGCGCGCCGGCGATGAGTGGCTGCATGATCTCCGGATACCATGAGGATGCCGCGACGGCGATTCGCAGGTGGGGGAGGTTGGGCTGGGGGGAGGTGGACAAACTTGGAATCCGTGTGGAGCAGGGCGTTGCGGTGAGAACGGGCTATCGTACCGCGCAGCATGCAGGGAGCGGTGACTGGACATGAGTCGGATTCGCGATCAGCACATCAGGGGGAGTATCGCTTTCGGGGCCGCCTGTGATGCTGCCTTGAGCGTCGTGCTCACAGCGAGGCTTGGCGGCGATGGCCCGCTTCCGATCTTGGCGATGATCGCCGCAGTCGTTGCGGCGTTCGGGCTCATCGCCTACGGAGCATCGCTCAATGATCTGCTCGACCGTCGGCGAGACACTGTGATGGGGGGAGGCTCGGCGGTGGAGCATGCAACCGGCCCCAATGTCATCATCGTAGTCGGTGCCCTCCTGCTGGCGATCTTCGCAGCCATGGTGCTTGGCGAGGATGCGCCTTATGTGGCGCTTGTGCTGGCGAGCCTCTTGCTGTTTCACAACGCGGTCGCGAGGTTCATTCCGGCAATCGGCTTGGTAGTTCCAGGCGCGGTGCTCGCGGGCATCATGCTCGTGCCCGATTGGCAGATGCCGATGCCTGCTGCTGTGTGGTTGGCAATGACCATCGCAGTGTTCACATCGGTTGGAGTACATGTACTCGCCGACAAACGCCCCGTGCTCTCGCGGAGAGCCGTTCCCATCGTAGTGCTTGGCTGGGTTGTGATTTCGATCGTCACACTCGGACTTCGTACTGGAATGGACGAGGCGGTCTGGCCCGACCTCCCCATATTTGGCGTGCTTCTCTGGCCGATTGTCGCGGTATTGGCGTTGGGTGTGGTGCTTCGGTGGAAGATCGTCACAGCCAACAGCCCGCGCCAGGCGGCGGCGAAGATCATTCGGTATGTGGCCCTGTGGCAGCCCCTCATCGCGGCTTCGTGGTGCGCCGGCATCGGTGCTTGGGCGGCTGCCATTGTGTTTGCGGTGCTTGGCATCATCGGCCTTCTGCTCGTTGGTGGGTATCGCGAACTGGCCGGCATGTCGGGCCCGGCGGTCCGCTGGCGGTAAGGGATCAGGTGCCGCCCTGAGGCAACGCCATACATCATCCGTTTGGCGAGTCTCTTCGGCTGGTCTCCGGTCCTTTATCCGGCGACACGCCGAGGTAGGGGAGTACGCCGTCCACCAGATCCCGCACCACCGGGCCGGCGGTCGAGCCGCCGTACCAGGCGCCCAGCGAGCGGTCGGGATCGTCGATGACACACACGATGACGATGCGGGGGGTGTCTGCCGGGGCCCCAGCGATGAAACTCGACACATAACGATCTTCGTGATAGCCGCCTCCCTCGGCCTTGGGGAGTTGGGCGGTGCCGGACTTTCCGAACATCGAGTACGTTTCAGACTGCGCCCGCTTGCCCGTTCCTTCGGTCATCACCCGCACCATCGTGCGGCGGGTGAGTGAGGCGATCTCCGGTTCGAACACCGGAACGAAGAGCAGCGGCGTTTCGGCAGCGCGGGCTCGCGTGGTTGCTGTCGGCATCCGACCATCGCATGCGAAGACACAGAATGCTCGCGCCATCTGCACCGGTGTCACGGCGATCTCGTGCCCCATCGCCACCGAGGTCTGGGTGTAAGCCGACCAGTTCCGCTCGCTGGTCACGATACCTCCCGTTTCACCGGGAAGTCCACATCCGGTCGGTTGTCCGAAACCCAGCGACGTGATGAGTTCCCGCAGGCGAACTCGCTTCATCCGCTCGGCGACGATTGCCATGCCGCTGTTGAGTGATTTGATCAGCACCATTCTCCAGGATGTGGGGCCACGATAGTGCGCATCACGAATGCGGCGGCCGAATGATGTGCGGTGTGGCCCGTTCGAGGGAGTCTGGAGCACTTCGTCTGGATCCGCGAGCCCATCCTGCGTCGCAGCGGCCCAGACGAAAGGCTTGAAGGTCGAGCCGGGCTCGTAGGGATCGGTGACGCATCGGTTGCGGCGAAGGCGGGGATCGGTGTTCGTCTCGCCAGCATTCACATCAACTGCAGCAAGCAGTTCGCCCGTGCGGCAGTCCATCACGACAACGCGGCCACCCGCTGCGCCGTATTCGGCGACGGCGTTGCTCAGTTGCATGTGAGCCAGCCGCTGAATGGCCAGATCGATACTCAGTCTGATCGACTCACCATCGGCACCGGGGTCAAATCCATCTGGCGGGATCCACATCGTGCGTCGTTTCGCGTCGCGGATCGTCTGAAGGCGTCCAGAGGTCGGGTGCAGCGACCCGTCCATGGAATGCTCAAGCCCGGCGAGTCCCGAGTGTTCGAAACCGACGACGCCCACGAGCGAGGCGGCATCGAGGGCCTGCGGGTAATGTCGGATTGGCCGCGGCTCAAGGCCGATGCCTCGAATGTGTTCCGATCGCAGCCGCTCAACTTGCCACGGTTCGAGGATGCCGGACACCGGGATATACCGGCGGTGCAGGCGACCGGACAGGGCTCGGTCGGTATCGATGGCCGGAATACCGATGGCCTCATCGAGCCGGGCACCGAGCAGAGTCGGATCTTCGGCTTCCACGGGATCGGCAAAGGCCCGCCAGCCAAGCGAGGTCGTTGCCAGCAATCGCCCACGCCGATCGAGCATGTCGCCGCGGCGGACGAGGGTGTGGCGGATGCTGGAATTGCCTGCGACTTCTGCGGTGAGTTGTGGACTCGGAGATTCCTGGAGTTGCAGCACCCGCAGCGGTATCAGCAGCAGGCCGACTGTCGTCACGATCGCCAGCGCGGTACCCCATGAAGCGATCCGCAGTGATTGCTGGCCGCAAATTCGCTGCGATTGCAGACGAGCAGCATCCCGACTCGCTTGTTCACCGAACGTCATTGGTGTCTGACTCACGCCAAGCTGGCACCGCCGCCGCCCAGTCATCATGTGGCTCGGCCTTGAGCATGCCTGGGCGGGCCAGCGACGCGACCTCGGCGCGAAGTTGCCACAGGCGGGCACGGTCGGCGTCGAGTGCGTGGTGGAGGGTGCTCATGTTGTGGATGACGGCGATCCGCTGCTGTCGCAGTGAGAGCAGCAGCAGGCCGGCGGCCGCGACGGCCACAATCATCAGCAGGAAGCGATTCCTCATGGCTGCCCTGTCGCCTCCGCGAGCGGGTACCGCAGACGGGTTCCGATGGAGAGCGTATCGGCGCTGCGAAGCCGATCGCGATTGAGTTCAAGCAACCGGTTGGTTTGTTTGGCCGAACCCATCAGTTGCTGGGCCAGTTCCGAAAGGGTGTCGCCGGGGCGAACGGTGTACTCCGCCATGGTGGGCGGTGACGCGAGTTCGACAGTTGGCGCTGTGGCCAGAGGCGGTGGATCACTCACGGTCAGTTCTGATGGAATAATCAGTCTGACGCCTTGATGGAGTCGATCCGGATTGGGCAGGCCGTTGTGCTGGGCCAAGGCTGCGGCGAATTCACGATTGCCGTAGTACTGCATCGCAATGGAGGACATCGTGTCACCCGTTCGGACGGCATGGACCGGGTCCGTCATGCCCGCCACGGCAGGAAGCGTGAGCGAGAGATCAACGGCTCCCGTGGCCGCGGCCACGAGCGGTTGGTACTCGATCGGATACTCCCCGACACCTTGCATGGGATCGTCAATGACGATGCTGCCGGGGGTCCCTCGGGCCACCTCTGCCAGATGGTCCGACATCAGAATGCCGACAACCAGCAGCATCGCAAATCCGATGACCAGCGCGAACTTGTTCTCTCGAGTCATCGCCTCGCGTCCATGCGTGGTGGCCTCTCTCCAATCGATCAACCGGACTCCCGCATCCATGCGGGGGCGGACTGATCACTCAATTGTCGACCGGACGACCCGTAGCCGCGCGCTGCGGCTCCGCGGGTTCCGATCCTGCTCCTCTTGTCCCGCCCGAACCGCACCGGCGGAGACATCGGAAGCGAGCCCATTGCGAACCAGTTTCGTGAAGCACTGCTTGACCGGCCGGTCCTCGAGGCTGTGAAAGGCGATAATGCCGATCCTCGCGCCGAGGCGGAGCCAAGACGTGTCGTCCGCTTGCAGCGCCCGCGTCAGTCGATCGAGCAGCGTTTGGAGTGCTGCCAGCTCATCATTGACCGCGATCCGGAGCGCCTGAAAGGTGCGGGTCGCGGGATGTTGACGCGAGGTGCGGGCTCGGACGCCATAGGCTTCACGGACCAAGTCCGCGAGTTGACCCGTCGTGTGAATCGGCCGTTGCGATCGCTCCTGTGCAACTTTTTGAGCGATGCGGGCGGCGAGTGGCTCTTCGCCGTGGCGGGCAATGAGCTCGGCGAGGTCCCGCTCGGGCAGCGAAGCAAGCAAAGAGGCTGCGGTGATCGGGCCGGTCGGGTCCAGCCGCATGTCCAGCGGCCCGTCGTGGCGGAAGGAGAAGCCACGGGTCGGATCATCGACTTGATTGGATGCGAAGCCGAGGTCGGCCAGCACGATGTCGGCGGCGAGCCCGGCCCCCTGTAGTGTTTCCGGGGCGCGGACGAAGTTGCCGTGCGTGCTGTGGCAGGTGATCCCGGCCTCGCGGAGCCGAGCATCAGCGAAGGCGAGATTCGTTTCGTCCAGGTCCATGCCGACCACCGTGGTGTTGTCGGCCGCACCTGCGAGCGCGGCCGAATGACCGCCACGGCCGAGCGTGCAGTCGAGGATGACATCACCGGGCTGTGGAGCCAGCAGGGTGACAACTTCGTCGAGCAGGACGGGGTGATGGTTCGGAGGCGTGGTCATGGCAAGGGGTGTATTACAGCAGTGATACCGGATCGACGTCGACGCTGATGCCCGGATTGCTCAGCACCCGCTCATGGAGCGCCATATGGAGCCATCGCTGCATCGTCTCGGCGGTCGCGGCGGTCATCAGGGTCTCTCGCCGGTGCCGCCCGCGAATCCGCGCAAGCGGGCAGGGCATGGGGCCGAGCAGTTCGCACGTTCTGTCCGGCGCAATTGTCTGCAGCGTCTTGCTTGCCCGTTCAATCAGACGCTCGCACTCGGTGAGTTCGGTGTGCTCTGCCAGTACGCGAGCCATTCTGGTGGCGGGGGGCAGGCCGGCTTCCTGGCGGTGCTTCAGTTCGTCCCGGAGATAGACCTCAGTTTCACCCGCCGCCGCCAAGGCGATCGAGGGGGCGTCTGGGTCCATGGTTTGCACGATTGCCAGACCGGGGTCGCGGCCGCGGCCGCAGCGTCCGGTGACCTGACTGACCAGTTGGAAGGTCCGCTCGCTGGCGCGGAAGTCGGGGAGGTGAATCGCCGTATCGGCATCAACGACGCCCACGAGATGTACGCCTGGCACATCGAGTCCCTTGGCGATCATCTGCGTGCCGAGCAGGACGCGAATGCGACCTTCGGCGAGTGCCGAGAGCACGGTGTGGTACTGGTCGGCCCGCTGCATGCTGTCTGAGTCCATCCGTTGCAGCGTGTCATTGGCGACCAGCTCCGGCCGCAGGGCGAGCACTTCCTCTTCGATACGCTGCGTTCCGAGGCCCAGCCGCGCCGGACGTGCGCCGCAGTCGGGGCAGGTGCTGGGAAGCCGTACTTCTCGGTGACAGTGGTGACACCGCACGAAGCCGCTTGATGGCAGGTTGCCGGCATGGTGATAGACCATCGTGGCATCACAGTGGAGGCACTCAAGCGTCCAGCCACACCGCCGGCTGCTGCAGGCGACGTAGGTGGCCCATCCACGGCGATTCAACAGGAGCAACGCTTGATGTCCCTCATCAAGCGTTCTGCTCAAGGCGTGACGAAGGGTCGGTCCCATCGCGGCGTGGCGGCCTTCATCGGCGCGGCGTTCCTCCGCGATATCGACAAGACGGGTTCGCGGTAGCGTGAGACCAGGTGCGCGGTGTGGGAGATGATGGAGCGACCAATCTGCACGCGACGCCGCGTTGTGCCAACTCTCAAGTGAAGGAGTGGCCGAGCAGAGCAGCACCGGGCAGCCCGCCATCTGGGCTCGTCGTATGGCGACATCGCGTCCGTGATACCGCGGGTTGGAATCCTGTTTGAAGGAGGCATCGTGTTCTTCGTCGACGACGATCAATCCGAGTGAGCCGACTGGAAACGGTGCAAAGACGCCGCTGCGGGCGCCAAGCACGATGCGAGCATCGCCAGCGTGAATCGCTTGCCAGTGGGCGTTTCGGGCAGCAGCGGGGAGGGCGGAGTGGATCATCGCGATCTGCTGCTGCTGAAATCGGTGCGAGAGCCTTGCTGCAGTTTGGGGCGTCAAGGCGATTTCGGGCACGAGCACCAACACCGCCTGCCCGCGGGCAAGTACCTGCTCGATCAGTCGCAGGTACACCTCGGTCTTGCCCCCTCCGGTGACACCGCGGAGCAGATGTGCCGAGAAGCCTCCTCGCAGAACTTGACCGACAGCATCGATGATGCGGGCTTGGTCCTCGGTGGGCAGCGGCGGTGGGGCGGTATCGATCAGGCGAGGTGTCCACGCGGTTTCGATCGAGGTGCGGCGATGTTCCAGCAGCAGGCCCTTCTTGACGAGCCCGTCGATCGGCGTGTTGGTTCCAATTCCGGCGAGAATGCGGAGCGCGGTCCGCTCGATGGGCAACTCATCCCGGGCGAGTGTGTCGATGGTTTTCAGCACTTGTTTTTGCGCGGGGCCCAGACGCGGCAATTTATCGGGAAGGGTCGTCGGTTCGAGGTATCGCTTCTGGACAGCGCCGATGCCACGTTTGACCGGCGCGGGCACCATGGCCGAGAGTGTGGGGCCCAGCGGCGCCAGGTAGTACCGAGCAATCCAGCATCCCAGTTCGATCAGATCCGCCGGAACAGACTGTGCTGCTCGTTTGGCTGTGACATGTTTGATGGTGGCGGGTCCATCGTCTGCCTCATCGTCGCGGGCTACGACCCAGCCGGCGGTGGGCGTATTGCCCCGGCCAAGCGGAACGGTGACCGCTTCGCCCACCGCGAGATCCTCCAGTTCTGGGGGCAGGGCGTATGAGAGTCCTGTGCCCGCCACATCGATGGGGCGATCAACCGCCACGCGGACCCAGCCAACCACAGGTTCGGGGAACAACTCCTGCACGGCTGCATTGTCTACACTTCGCGGCATGGCCGCTGCATCACCATCCGCTCGCGTGATTCTTGAGGACGGGGCGGTGTTTCGCGGCTGCAGTTTCGGGGCGGAGGTGGACACCGCGGGGGAGGTTGTGTTCTGCACGGCGATGACCGGGTACCAAGAGGCCCTGACCGATCCGAGTTATCGTGGCCAGATTCTGACGCTGACGGCCTCCCATATTGGCAATTACGGGGTCTGCGAGCACGACATTGAATCTGCAGGGCCGCAGGTGGCAGGATTCGTCGTGCGGGAGGCGGCTGCGATTCGCTCGAACTGCCGGTCTGAGCAGGATCTTGGGGCGTGGCTGGCCGGCTGCGGTGTACCGGCGGTCACGGGGATCGACACGCGGGCCTTGGTCCGCCGCCTGCGTGGAGGTGGGGCGATGCGCGGGATGATCGTGGTGGGGGAGGCCCGTAGTAACCATGATGTGCTGGAAGCCATTCGATCACAGCCGCAGATGGTTGGGCAGGACTTGGCATCCGAGGCCGGTGCCGCCAGTCCTGGATCGTGGACCGACTCGATCGACTGCTGGTGGCCAGTTCCAGCCGAGGTTCCCACGCAGCCATACCGCGTGGTGGCCATCGACTGCGGGGCCAAGCGAAATATTTACCGGCATCTGGTTGCCGCGGGCTGCGATGTGCGAACCGTGCCGGTGGGGACCACTGCGGCGAAAATCCTTGCCATGGAGCCTGAGGGCGTCTTTATCTCGAATGGGCCGGGAGACCCTGCTGCTGTGACTGCTGGCGTTGAGACCATTCGCGGGCTGGTCGGCAAGGTACCGATGTTCGGGATATGTTTGGGTCACCAATTGCTGGCGCTGGCCCTCGGGGCGACGACTTGGAAGCTGCCCTTCGGTCACCGCGGGGCGAATCAGCCGGTGCGGGATCTCAAGACCGGTCGGATCTTCATTACCAGTCAAAACCATGGGTTCTGTGTCGATGGGGACTCCCTTGAGCGGGTGGACTGCCAAGTCACACACTCGCACCTGAATGATGGCACGGTGGCCGGATTCCGCCACAGAACGCTGCCGATTCATGGCCTGCAGTTCCACCCCGAGGCTTCACCTGGTCCGCACGAGGCGGCCCTGCTTTTTGACACCTTCACGCGGGAAATGTCGGCTCTTCGCGGGGGGTCGGTGGTTGCAGGCGAGGCCTTATAGAACTACCGTACGCCATCCTCCGCGCCTCTGAATTGGATTCGCCCGGCTGCGGCCAAGACGCTGAGAGTCGCCTCCACGATCGAGGTTTGTGGGTGGGAATCTGTTCGCGAGTTTCAGAGTGGAGAACACCATGACTTTTCGCCTGATCGGGCGTATTGAGATTTGGACCTTGGCCGCGGCACTCACCTTGGGGTGTGGTGTGACAGCATTTGCTGCGGCCGATGATGATGGAGATCCTTCGGACACTCCGGAGCAGGTTGATCTCGCCACCCAGCATGCGGCGAAGGTCAATGCCGCCATTCTCGCGGCTCGCCGCTTTGAGCGGGAAGGCTCGTGGCGACAGGTTGCCGCGAAGTACTCTGAGGCGCTTCAGTTGATGCCAGGCAACGAGCAGGCCAGCCGCGGCTACCAGCAGGCGATGGCGATGCTCGACGAGCGTGACACGCTCAATCCCGCGACGGCCAAGGGCGTCGGATCGGTTCAGCAGCGATATCAGGAGCAGCGTTCACGGGCTCTTGTCGAGTTTAACGAAGGCGTGGCCCGCGCCAAACAACTGCTTTTGCAGGAGAACTTTGCCGCAGCCGACCGTGCCATCCTCACTGCGAAGATCAAGTTGGCTCAGAGGAAGCAATGGCTTTCACAGGGTGAACTGACTGAGATGAACAAGCGGGCCGAGTCCTTGATGTCGTTGATCGGCGATTCTCGGGTCAACGCCCGACTCGTCGCTGATCAGGTCGCCAAGCAGGAAGTACAGGCATCAAAGGTCGCTCTGGCGACCAAAGAGCAAACCGAGAAGGCGAAGATCATCAACGGTAATCTCCGCCGTGTGCGCCAACTTCAGGCGGAACTCAAATATCAGGAGGCCCTGCAGGTCATCGACGAGATTCTCTTCGTCGATCCGCAGAATCCCGCAGCACTTGCGCTTCGGGATGTCATTCGGACCACGCTGATCTACCGCCAGTACAGCGATTATGAGCAGGAGCGGGCCTTCGGCGACGCGGAAGTCTCGCTTGAGAATCAGCGGCTCCAGCAGATTCCGGTCAGGAATTTTAGCGGCCCTGGCGAGCGTTCCATCAGTGGCCTGATAACGTACCCGGAGGATTGGCCGCAACTGAGTCATCGCCGTGGGACTGATGGTGGGTACATGATGCCGCCTGCTGATCGGGCGGTCTTTCGCCACTTGCAGAGCACAACTTGGAAGGCGGATTTTCCGTATCCAACGACTTTCGAGCAAGCATTGAATGTCCTGCAGGATGCTCTGGGAGAGAACCAGAGGATCTACACAGATTGGCGATCGCTCGAACTCGACGGCATCGACCAGGACACCGAGTTGGGGCTGGATCTGAACTTGCAGCCGATGGACATTGTCATCACGAAGCTGCTTGATCAGGTTGGAGAGGAAGCGAATCATCCCATGTGGGATGTGCAGGACGGCATGCTCATCGTGTCCACCAAAGCGGCTCTTCAGAAGCGTGTCATTCCCATTGTCTATGACGTCCGTGACCTGATCATGCCGGTGCCGAACTTCGACGATCCACCAGCCTTGAACCTTGGTGGTGGCGGCGGCGGTGGCGG
>DOVP01000024.1 GCA_003520025.1 Phycisphaerales bacterium | reverse complement strand
GTTTTCGGCAATCTGGCGAAGCGGCGCCGAGAGAGCGCGATACACGATGTCCACGCCGAGTTTCTCGTCGCCTTTGGCCTTCTTGCGGGCGGCATCAAGGGCGGTGCGGGCCCGCATGACAGCGGTGCCGCCACCGGGAAGGACACCCTCTTCGACGGCGGCGCGGCAGGCGTGCAGCGCATCCTCGACGCGGGCCTTCTTCTCCTGCATCTCGACTTCGGTCGCGGCGCCAACATTGATCTGCGCGACGCCACCAGCGAGTTTGGCCAGCCGTTCCTGGAGTTTTTCGCGGTCGTAGTCGGACGAAGACTGTTCGATCTGAGCGCGAATCTGATCAATGCGACCGGTGATGTCGCCACGCTTGCCAGCGCCTTCGATGATGGTTGTGTTGTCCTTGTCGATTGTGATTTTCTTGGCGCGACCGAGGTCCTTGACGCCGAGGCCTTCGAGATCGATGCCGAGTTCTTCCATGACCGCAGTGCCACCGGTGAGCGTCGCGATGTCCTGGAGCATGGCCTTGCGGCGATCACCGAAGCCCGGTGCCTTGACGGCGGCGACCTTCAGGATGCCGCGGAGTCTGTTGACCACCAGCGTGGCGAGTGCTTCACCGTCGATGTCCTCGGCGATGATGAGCAGGCTCTTGCCGGACTCTGCGACCTTGCCCAGAATCGGCAGGAGATCCTTGGCCGAGGAAATCTTCTTCTCGTGAATCAGCACGTAGCAGTCTTCGAGTACGGCTTCCATGTTGGCGGTGTCGGTGACAAAGTGGGGGCTCAGCCAGCCCTTGTCGAACTGCATGCCTTCGACGAGTTCCACGGTCGTGTCGAGGCTTGATCCCTCTTCGACGGTGATGACGCCGTCCTTGCCGACCTTGTCCATCGCCTCGGCGATGATGCGGCCGATGGTGGTGTCCTGATTGGCAGCGCACGTGCCGACTTGGGCGATTTCGGTCGAACTCTTCACTTGCTTGGACATCTCGGCGAGTTCATCGCAGATGGCCGCGACGCCAAGGTCGATGCCCCGCTTGACCTGCGTGGCGTTGGCGCCAGCGGTGATGTTCTTGAGCCCTTCGGTGAAGATGGCTTCGGCGTAGATCGTGGCGGTGGTGGTTCCGTCGCCGGCATCCTTGGATGACTTGGAGGCGACTTCTTTTACCATCTGGGCGCCCATGTTCTCGTAGGCGTCTTCGAGTTCGATTTCCTTGGCGACGGTGACGCCGTCCTTGGTCACGGTTGGGGCGCCGAAGGACTTTTCAAGCACCACGACGCGGCCTGATGGCCCCAGCGTGGTCTTGACGGCCTTGGCGAGTTGCTGAATGCCTCGGAGCATCCGCTCGCGGGCTTCGATGTCGTATGCGATCTGTTTGACAGTCATTGTTCGTAATTCCTTCGTATCCGCGACTGGTTGCGCGGAGGGTCTGTGTATCAGTCGATGTCCACCCGGGCCTGCCACATGGCGGACACGTGGCTCGCGTCGATCCAGATGGTGTTGGACTTGGTGGTAATTCGGATGCCGTGTGAACTGTGCAGTTGCTCAACCGCGACAACATTCCGCAACTCGATGGGTTCATGGTCGCCCTTGATCGCCATGTCGAGTTCTGCGGAGGTGCCGACCATGTCGTTGAGTACTGCGAGGATTGGGTTGCGTTCCATGGTGAATAACTCAGTCAATGATGCCGAGGATGTCGTCCTCGGTCATAATCAGGTACTCGGTGTCTTCGATCTTGACCTCGGTCCCAGCGTAGGACGAGAACAGGATGCGGTCACCCTTCTTGACACTGAACGGCATGTACTCGCCGGTCTCCTTGTTCAGCAGGCCAGCGCCGATCGCCATGATCTTGCCTTCGCGGGGCTTGTCCTTGGCGCTCTCCGGCAGGTAGATGCCGGCCTCGGTCCGATCGCGGGCTTCCGCTCGTTTGACGAGTACTTTGTCTCCGAGTGGTTTTACTTTCATGTGAGGTCTCTCCTTCCACGTGCCGAACAGAATCGCTCAGCGGGTTCTTGGTTCATCGCATCGGGGGCCATGCGTCCTGGTAGTGACGGCGGAGTACCCGCCGAAGTGTGTCGAGAATGGTGTCGAGTTGCAGTGGTCGGTCAATGACCGCGAAGGCACCTCCCCGCAGCGAGGCCATCAACTCGCGGACATCCTGTCGATTGCTCGCCTGTCGCGGCCGCACGACAATGGTCGGGGGGGGCTGATCGAGGCGACGGAGCAATTGCAGAATGCGGGCGCCGCCGGGAGCCGGCCGCGATCCGCAGCGGGTGAGCGGGATTTCCAGATCCACCACCGCGATATGGACCGGCTGGTGCTGGATCAGCGAAGCGGCTTCCTCGCCGGTATCGGCCTGCAATGCGTGGATTCCCATCGGCTCCAGCAGCCGGGGCAACTGCCGAACGGCGGCGTGCTCTCGCCAGCCGCCATAGGACAGCAGCAAATTGAGGCGGGCATTGGGATCGGGATGGTCATCGGCGTGTCGCATAGTTCTAGAGGGGGTGAACTCAGCATGCACTGCAAGCAGCGTGCCGGAATGCCGCCGAAAGACGCCCCTTTCGGATGTTTCCGGGCTGCCGATCTGGCGGAGGACCCAGCCGGAAGATGCCATCGCCGGGCTAATTCGGCACTTGCAGGGCGTCAGAGGGGGCGATCTGCCCGCATCTGCTTTACTGTTCGCACCCCTCATCAAGGAGCGAGATCGACATGAGTGAGCAACCACCCCTTCTGAGCGTCAAGGACATGTTGGCCGCCCGTGGCTGCTCGGTTGGGGATCGAGTTCGATTGCAGGGCTGGATTCGCACCCGTCGCGATTCCAAGGCGGGGCTGTCCTTTCTGCAGGTCCACGACGGCTCCTGTTTCGATGCCGCTCAGGTCGTGGCGCCGGGGGAATTGGACAACTACGAGTCCGATGTGCAGCGGCTCACGACCGGATGCTCGGTCATCTGCGCTGGTGTACTGGCGGAATCGCAGGGCAAGGGGCAGGCGATCGAAATGCAGGCCGAGAGTATCGAGCCGGTGGGCTGGGTTGATGACCCAGACACCTATCCTGTTCCCGCCAAGCGGCACACGTTTGAATATCTGCGTGAAGTCGCGCATTTGCGTGTCCGTACGAACACATTCTCCGCCATCGCCCGGGTGCGGCACTGTCTTGCGCAGGCGATGCATCGCTACTTTCACGAAAACGGCTTCTTCTGGGTCCATACGCCGATCATCACCGGCAGCGACTGCGAGGGTGCGGGTGAAATGTTTCGCGTTTCGACGCTGGACCTTCAGAACATCCCGCTCACCGAAGAAGGCGACATCGACTGCGCCCAGGACTTCTTCGGCCGCGAGACGAACCTGACCGTGTCCGGACAACTCAACGTCGAGTCTTATTGCCTTGCGCTCAGCAAGGTCTATACATTCGGCCCCACCTTCCGCGCGGAGAATTCCAACACATCCCGCCATCTGGCGGAGTTCTGGATGATCGAGCCCGAGATCGCCTTTGCCGATCTGGCTGATGACGCCGATCTTGCGGAGGACTTCCTCAAATACATCTTTCGCGTGTTGCTTGATGAACTCCCGGACGACATGGAGTTCTTCCGCGCCCGCATTGACAAAACCTGCATCGATCGGTTGGAGGCCTTCGTGCAGTCCTCCTTCGAGCGGATGGACTACACCGATGCCATCGCTTGCCTCGAGGCAGCCATCGCCAAGGGCCAGAAGTTCGAGTTCCCGGTGTCGTGGGGTATGGATCTCCAGAGCGAGCACGAGCGATGGCTTACAGAGGAGCACATCGGCAGGCCGGTCATCGTGATGAACTACCCGCGCGACATCAAAGCCTTCTATATGCGGCAGAACGATGACGGCCGCACGGTGGCGGCCATGGATGTTCTCGCCCCGGGCATCGGCGAGATCATCGGTGGGGCCCAGCGAGAGGAGCGGCTCGATGTGCTCGACGCTCGCATTGCGGAGATGGGGCTCGATGCCGAGGACTACTGGTGGTATCGAGATTTGCGGAAATACGGCACGGTTCCTCACGCCGGTTTTGGCCTTGGATTCGAGCGAACCATCGCCTATGCCACGGGAATGGCCAACGTGCGGGATGTCATTCCGTTCCCGCGGACCCCCCGATCCGCCGCATTCTGATTGCTGTTGCGTACAGGGCGAAATTCTCGGACGCACATGATCGGTACGCGCAGACAATGCGCAAATGCTCCGATAAGCACAGAATTGCCACCAACTGAAAACTCCCGGGTGCTTCAGGCTTCTCTTCTCCGATGTGGCCTTCTGTCAGGGGGACACATCTCGCGGCACGGTCGCCGCGAAGCAGACACGAACCGGATTTGTTCCGGATAGCCCAAGGAGCCCTCCAGTGAATACTCAGGCGATGGTGGAACGCCTCTTCCCGATGCTCATCACAGGCGATCGCAATGGTGCTCGCAGCACCGTCCGCGACTGGGTGAGCGAAGGATTGGCCCCCGAGATGTTGACGCAGGAGGTCTACTGGCCGCTGCTGGACATGGTGAACGATCTCTTCCGGCGTGATCAACTGACCACGCTTGCGCATCACTATGCCACGCGTCTACTGCGGAGCCTCGTCGATCAGGCTCAGGCCTGCTACGAGCAGCAGGATCGCAACGGACGAACCATGATGCTCTTCTGTGGTGACACCGAAGCCGATGACCTCGCCGCCCAGATGGTGGCCGATCTTGCAGAGGCCGGCGGCTATCAGGTGTCATTCGGTGGTGGGGGCATCGCCTACGACGAGTTGCTTGCAGCCGTTCAGGAACAATGTCCAAACGTGCTGCTGATGTTCTCGTCGGCGGCTACAGATGCTCCGAACATTCGCCGCCTCATCGACACCATTCGTACCGTTGGCGCTTGCCCGAATACGCAGATCGCCGTTGGCGGTGGTGTCTTCAGCCGCGCCGAAGGCCTTGCCGAGGAAATCGGTGCCGATATCTGGTCGGACACGCCGGCCGGCATGATTCACAGCATGAACACCCAGTCAGAGCGTCGGGCGACCGCAGAGCAGCGAACAGTGGGGCAGTCGCGGACTGCAGCCTGACCTATACACCCGTCTCGGGGGGTATTACCCAGACTTTCTCTCTTCTCTTCCTACGACAGCGGCGGGCCAAACGGCCCGCCGCTGCCGCATGTGGAACGTCACTGCCC
>DOVP01000167.1 GCA_003520025.1 Phycisphaerales bacterium | reverse complement strand
ACTTCACCTCTGGTCCCGATGATCTCCTGATGGTTCTCGTGGCCGATGAGCAGGATCTGCCAGCCCCGGGCCGCGTATCGAATGGCCTCGGCGTGGACTTTGGTGACCAGTGGGCATGTGGCATCGATGGCGATCAGGCAGCGTTCCTGAGCTCGCATTCGGACTTCTGGGCTGACGCCATGGGCACTGAATACGAGAATCGCGCCCTCGGGCACGTCGGCGATGGACTCGACGAAGGTGACGCCGCGGTTGATGAATCGCTGCACCACATGCTTGTTGTGCACGATCTCGTGAAAGACGTAAATCGGCTCGCCATCGACCACATCGAGCAACTGCTCCACGACGTCGATCGCCATATAGACTCCGGCGCAGAAGCCGCGTGGATTGGCAAGCAGAATCCGCATGGGTACTCCTGCCCCCGGGAAGCGAGAGCGTAGAAAGTTCCGTACATGGAGGCCATGAAGCCTCACGCCGAGCCGCCATGATAGCCTGCCGACCTCTATGGGCAGCGATATCAACGACATGCTGGATCGATGGGGGCCGGATCACTGCGAGCAGGTTTCCCCGGACGCGGCCATGGCGTATTGCCGCAGCCTCACGCTTGGTCACTACGAGAACTTCAGCGTGCTCAGCCGATTTGTTCCGGAGCGGTTGCGGGATGGTGTGAGTGCGGTCTATGCCTATTGCAGATGGGCCGATGATCTGGCGGATGAAGCAGGCGACCCTGCAATCGCGACGGAACGCCTGCTGTGGTGGCGGAAGGAGTTGGCTGACTGCTTTGAGGGCAATCCTCGCCACCCTGTCTTTGTCGCGCTCGCCGATGTGATCGAGCGGTACGAACTGATCAGGACGCCTTTCGACCGCCTGCTCGATGCGTTCGAGCAGGATCAAGAGCAGGACCGGTACGAGACATGGGACGATCTGATGTTCTACTGCAGTGGCAGCGCCGATCCGGTCGGGCATCTGGTTCTGAAGATGTCCGGCGAGGACATGGATGAGTCGCAGATCCTCGCGAGCAACGCGGTGTGCTCGGGACTGCAACTTGCGAATCACTGGCAGGACGTTCGGCGGGATGCTGTTGAGCGAAATCGCATCTACATTCCTCGTGACATGATGGACGTTCCAGACTTCGAGTCACGGCTCTTGAGCACCGCTCGCATGGGGCATGCGCCAGACTGGGAGTTTCTCGCAGCCTATCGCAGTGTGATTGCGGAACTCATGGAACGTACCCGACCCATGCTGCTGCAAGTTGTTCCGTTGATGGCTTCGGTCCGGCCGGATCTGCGGCCGATGTTGTTTCTCTTTGCGGCTGGCGGGTCGTCCACACTTGACGCCATTCAGCGGTGTGGCCACGAGACGGTGCTGTATCGCGTATCGCTGTCGAAGTTCAGAAAGCTCTGGCTGCTCTGGCTTGCATCGCGTCAGAGGCACGCGGCATGAGCACAGCAACCACAGCCGCGATGCCTGGCGAAGCACTTGGCTGGTGCCGGAGGCTGGTCAAACAGCGTGCCGGCAATTTTTACTGGGGGCTGCGCCTGCTGCCTGAACCGCAGCGTTCCGCGATGTACGCGATCTATGCTTGGATGCGGCAGGCCGATGATATTGTCGATGATGATTGCGATGTCGCCCGTGCCGGCGAATCACTCGACGCTTTCGTCGCCACAACCCGTTCCGCGATCTCTGGCGATTTGTGTCCCGACGAGCCCATGTGGCAGGCGTTTGTGTGGGCGGTCGGCACATGGAATCTTCCCGAGGAACCCTTCTTCGACATGTGCCAGGGGCAGGCCGACGATCTGAGCGGGCGGGTGATCGAAACGGCGGACGATCTTCTGGACTACTGCCGGATGGTCGCTTCCACTGTCGGCGTGCTGTGTATCAGAGTGTGGGGATATGAAGGAGATGAAGCAATCGATTTGGCAGTGCAGCGGGGGATCGCCCTGCAACTGACAAATGTGCTCAGGGACGTCGGTGCGGACATCGCCAATGGGCGTTGCTATCTGCCAGCGGAGGAGTTGCGGGCCCGTGGACTCGACCCGGCATCGCTCGCGGCCTGGAGCAAGCCGGATGCGTGTGAGGCGCTCGTCCGCTCATGGATCGACGAGGCTCGATCGCGATACGAATCATCCACACCGCTCGATGGGATGATCTCAGCAGATTGCCGAAGCACGCTTCGGGCCATGACGGCCATCTACGCGGCACTGCTCGATCGCCTCGAGCGTGACCCCTCGCGTGTGTGCGGAGTTCCTGGTGTTCGTTTGTCCAAACTCGCCAAGATTCGCATCGCCCTGCGGGCGTGTCGGAAACGCTCGTGAATCGCGATGTACTCGTGATCGGCGGAGGTCTCGCTGGTCTCGCAGCATCGCTTCGATTGATCGATGCCGGGTGGCGTCCCATCGTGCTGGAATCGCGTCGCCGGCTCGGTGGCCGTGCCTGCAGTTTTACAGATGGCGGAAGCGGACACACGCTGGACAACTGCCAGCATGTGCTGATGGGCTGCTGCACGGAACTGCTCGATTTCTACACGAGGATCGGTGTTGTTGATGACATCAATTGGTACGAATCCACTACTTGGCTCCGACCGGACGGGGGTCGTGACATGATGTCGCCGGGTTGGCTTCCGGCGCCGCTGCACATGGCTGGTTCGTTGCGGCGGATGCGACTGCTCAGTCGCCGCGACAAAAGGGAAGTCAAGCGGGCGATGTGGAAGATGTGGCGACTTGGGCAGCGAGGGCGGCTCTCCATGGCGACGCGGACCTTCGCCTCACTGCTCGATGAGTGGAATCAGGGAGACCGCGTGCGGGAGTTATTCTGGGAGCCAATCATCGTTGGCGCATGTAATCTTGCGATCGACGAGGTCGCCGCCATTCACGGTTTGCAGGTCTTTCAGGATGGTTTTCTTGCAGGCCGCTGGCAGGCAACGATGGGCGTCCCTTCGGTTCCGCTCGACTCGCTGTATGAACCGGCGATCAAACTTATCGAACAAGGGGGTGGAGAAGTTCGGCTTGGATGCGCCGCGACACGACTTGCCATCGAAGGTCGCCGGGCGATCGGAGTGGAGACGAAGGAGAAGTTCGTTCGCGCCCGGGCTGTGCTCTCAGCCCTTCCGTGGGAACGACTCGACGCGATCATCGGCGATACCGAGCGGGATTTGGACAGCAGACTGCACGACCTGGCCAGCCTTGGGCACAGCCCGATTCTCGGCGTGCATCTCATGTTCGATAAAGCGGTGATGAGCGATCCTCATTTGGTACTGCCAGATCGAGCGGTGCACTGGCTGTTCAACAAGAGCATCGGTTCTGACGGGACGCAGCACATCCACGCGGTCATCAGCGCTGCGGATGATTGGATGGAACTGAAGGAGCCGGAGATTCGCCGCCGGGTTCTCCAGGACGTTGCTGCGGCATATCCAGCGGCCCTTGAAGCAGAACTCGTGCAGTGCCGTCCGGTCAAGGAACGAAACGCAACCTTTCGCGCCACACCCGAGGCCGAACTTCACAGGCCCCACGCCGCTCCGACTCCCATCGGTCCCCATGGCGGCGATATCGAAGGGCTCTACCTCGCTGGAGACTGGTGCGCCACCGGCTGGCCCGCCACCATGGAAGGTGCCGTCCGAAGCGGTTACGCGGCAGCGGCAGCGATCGTTGCCGCTGCCAGCAGTCAGTGAGCCGTTGCTCGATGCGGGCCTTCCGGCTTGGGGGGAACCTCCAACGCATCAACAAGAAACGCCCAGATGTCGGCCATCTCGTCGATCCGCATCGACGTCGGCTTGCCGGCCCCGTGTCCGGCCTTGCGATCGATGCGGATGAGCACCGGTGGAGCTTCAGCGTCCGTACTTTGCGCGTGCTGCAAGGCGGCGGCGAATTTGAATGAGTGTCCCGGTACCACGCGGTCATCCGTATCGGCAGTGGTGATGAGTGTGGCGGGGTATGTCGTCCCGAGTTTCAAGTTGTGATAGGGAGAATACGCATACAAGGCTGCAAACTCTTCCGGCACGTCGGGATCGCCAAAGTCCGGGATCCATGCTCTGCCGATCGTGAACTGCGGGTACCGGAGCATGTCCATGACGCCCACCGCGGGGAGGGCGGCTGCAAAGAGATCCGGCCGCTGGCTCATGGCCGCGCCGACGAGCAGACCCCCGTTGCTTCCACCTTGGATCGCGAGTTTGTCGGGGTTGGTATAGCCGTTTCGGATGAGCCATTCTGCTGCGGAGATGAAATCATCGAAGACATTTTGTTTCTCGAGTTTGGTTCCTGCCTCATGCCAGGCCCGTCCGTACTCGCCGCCGCCGCGGAGATTGGCGACGGCAAGCACACCGCCCAATTCCATCCACGCAAGGCGCGATGCGGAAAAGTACGGCATGAGCGGAATGCTGAATCCGCCGTATCCGTAGAGCAACGTCGGCAACTCTCCCGTTCGTTCCAAATCCTTCCGATGGGCGATAGACATCGGAATGATCGTGCCGTCCGTACTCTCATAGAACACCTGCTTGACCGTAAACAGGCTGGGATCAAAGTCCACTTCGGTGGCCAGCCAAAGAACGCTGGTTTCGTCGGCGAGATCGTGCCTGAAGATCTGCGGAGGGCTGATGTACGAGGTGTAACTGTAGAAGGTTTCGGAGTCATCTGGCCAGCCGGACAGCCCCGATGCAGCGCCGATGCCCGGCAGCGTGATGTTCTGCAGGTGGCGTCCACTCATGTCGTGAACCGACAGCCTGCTCGATGCATCGTGCATCCACGACGCCGCGAGTTTGCCGCCAACGTGAGATACGCCACGAAGCGTATCTTTCGACTCCGGGATGATCACCTGCCATGTTCGATCGCCGCTCGACGCATCCATGTTGATCGACACGAGCCGGCCGAGCGGGGCGTCGTTAGATGTTCGGAACAGCAGTACGCCGCCTTGATTTCCGACAAAGGCCCACTCGTCTTCAAAGTTGTCGATGAGTGGTTCGAGCGTGCTGCCGGTTCGAGAGAGGTCCTGCACCATGACCTGGTTCTCGTCGCCTCCCCTCCACACATGTACGATCAGCCAGCGTCCATCATCGCTGACGCTCGGCGACCAGCCCCAGTGTGGCTGCGACGGGTCGCGATGGACCAGCACATCTTCAGACTGTGGGGTCTTGGTGCGATGAAACCAGAGCGATTGATTTTCGTTGGCTACCTGCAACGCTTCGCCCTCGGCGGGCTGGTCGTACCGGGCGTAGAAGAAACCGCTGCCATCGGGTATCCATGCGGCACCGGAGAACTTGCTCCACTTGATTGATTCGGGAAGGTCCTTGCCACTGGCAAGGTCGCGGATCTTCCAAGTCTTCCAGTCCGAACCGCCTTCGGACACGGCATAGGCCAGATACCGCCCATCGCGGCTGAAACTGCTGCCGCTGATCGCGACGGTGCCGTCATCGGACCAAGTATTCGGATCCAGCAGCATCCGCGGCTCGGCATCCAGCGTATCCGCGGCGTACCACACGGCCTGATTCTGGAGGCCATCGTTCCGAGTGAAGTAGTAGACGCCCCCTACCTTGGTGGGAGTGCTCGACTTTGGGTAATTCCAGAGTTCCTCGAGTCGTTGACGAATGGCGGTCCGCTCGGGGATTGCATGAAGATGCGCGAATGTCACCTCATTCTGAGCATCCACCCAGTTTGAGACATCCTCATGCTCGCGGACATCACCTTCCAGCCAGCGATATGGATCGGGTACGTCTGTGCCGTGCCACGTGTCCACGACCTCACCGCGAGGTGTGTCTGGGTAGTCAATCGGCGGTGTCGCCAGCAGCGTTGGGGTCAGTACGGCCAGTGTGATGAACATGTGGAGCTCCTCTTACCCGACGATGTCGGGCAGTTCGAACATGTCGGCGGTGAGTACGTCCGGGCCATCTTCGGTGATGAGTACATCGGCCTCGTAGTGCACGGTCAAGGAACCGTCGGCTGTCCGGATGGGCCATCCGCCTATATTTGAGGTGATCTTGGGGTCGCCTGCGGCCAGCATCGGCTCCACCGCGAGCAGCAGGCCCGGCTCAAAGATCCGAAAAGCATCGGGCCACTCGTTGGGAGTCGTGGGAACCACATTGGAAACGAAGGGGGCTGCGTGAAGTGTTTTACCGTAGCCATGCCCGCCGAGGCCACGGATGAGCGAGAATCCTGCCTCGGTTTCGACGCATTGCTGTACGGCGCGGGCCCAGTCGATGAGTGGGCGCCCGGGTTGCATGGCGTCAATGCCCCGCCGCAGCGAATCGATCCCGACGGCCATGAGATTTCTGGCGGCATCAGAAACGTCCACAATGCCATACGTCCAGGCGGCGTCACCGATCCATCCCTTGTGTAGTACGCCGACATCAATGCTCAGCACATCGCCCTCTTCAAGTGGGCGGGTGACATCCAGATGCGTTCCGTGGACGACGCAGTCGTTTAGCGATAGGCAGGAGTGGCTCGGAAAGGGGTGTTGGCCGGGGATGCGGTACCGGAGGAAGCACGACTTGCTGTCAAGTTCGTCGAGCGTGCGACCGACGAAGGCGTCCACCTCGGGGAGTGTCTTCCCCGCACAGAGGAAGTCTGCGAG
>DOVP01000236.1:6817-9412 GCA_003520025.1 Phycisphaerales bacterium | reverse complement strand
CCCAAATGATCATGTCAACATGGGCCAATCTTCAAACGACACCTTCCCGACGGCGATTCAGGTCGCAGCCGCATCGCACCTGAAGAAATTGATGGTGCCGGACCTCAAAAAACTGGCCTCCGCCCTGCACCGCAAGGCCAAACAGTTCGACGGCATCGTCAAGATCGGTCGCACTCACTTGCAGGATGCAACACCCATTCGCCTCGGCCAAGAGTTCAGTGGTTTCGCCGCTCAGATGGACCTCGCCGTTGAACGCGGGCACAAAGCAATTGAGGCACTGGCCACTGATCTTCCGATCGGCGGCACCGCGGTCGGCACCGGCATCAACACGCATCCGCGATTCGGATCGCTCGTTGCGAGACGGCTCTCCAAGGACACCGGCGTCCGATTCCGTGAAGCCGGCAATCACTTTGAGGCGCAGGCATCACGGGACTGCATCGTCGAAGCGCACGGAAATCTGCGCACCATCGCGATCAGCCTCTCCAAAATTGCCAGCGACATCAGGTACATGGGATCCGGCCCCCGCTGCGGCATCAACGAGATTGAACTACCCGCAATTCAACCCGGCTCATCGATCATGCCGGGCAAAGTCAATCCTGTGCTTGTCGAATCGGTCATGCAGGTCGCGATGAAGGTCTCCGGCAACGACGTTGCCATTGGCATTGCGGGCATGGGCGGAACCGGATCGCTGATGGACCTCAATGTGGCGCAGCCGATGATGAGCGACTGTCTGCTTGAAAGCATCAAAATCATCGGCAATGTCTCGCGACTCTTTGCTGAGAGTTGCGTCAAGGGAATCAAGGCGAATCGCAAGGAGATCAAACAGAAGGTGGAGCGGAGCCTCATGCTCGGCACGGCACTTGCTCCGGTGATCGGCTATGAAGAGGCCTCCCGTATCGCCAAGGCCTGCTACAAGAGTGGGCAGACAATTCGGGAGTATTGCCTTGAGCATGACATTCTGCCGGCGGCGCAACTCGACGAACTGCTTGATATCACGTCGATGACGTATCCGCACTGAGATCGCACCAAATACGGGGCTCCTGCTTCTCTGTCCCACAGAAACGCTCAGCAAAACCACGACGCAACAGTGGCAATCGGAAACGCTGGAAAACCGGATGATGCGAGTATCCGCCGGAGACCGTCGGAGGAGTCGGCCCATGGATCCGTGCTCATGACGTGGTTCACAGATGGTGCATCCCGCGTGTGCTCGACAATCCACCCCCCGAGCCCGGCACCCTCAAGACGCACGTCCTCCTCGGCGATCTCATCAAGCAGTCGCCTGAGATCCTCCACCTCCCGTGATCCGAGTCCACACGCCCCTGCCACCCCATCGTGCCCCCGGAGGCATGGAATCAGGATGCGGCTGACCTCCGGCACCAATTCGCTCGCGCGGGGCAGCATCGACAGTGGCGCTTCGCCCCAGTCATGAACCAGAACCACCACGCCCCCGTTACCCTCGCCCGCGATATCCCACACCGGTAGATCCAACCCGTCGCGGGTTCGAAGCAGCCATCGCTCCCAGGAAAGTCCCGCCTCGATCGGATCGATCGGTTCGCCCGCAGCCAGCGCCAGCCCTGCGGCACCAGCGGGCGGATGTTTCGCCTTGTGAAGCAGAACCCATACACCACCGATGATCCACAACGCAGCGGCCACGGCAAACAAGATCAGCAGACCCATATGGCAAGTGATGGTATCGGCGGTCCGCTGCGTACACTGCACCCATCGTGAAGCCCTCCCTGCAAGTCGGCAATACCGCCGAAGTCCACATGCTCGTCACCGAGGACATGTGCCCGGCCTTCGATGGTGTGATTGTCCACCGTGTGTATTCCACCTGGTCCATGGCCCATCACATGGAGTTGGCGGCGCGCAAGGTGCTGGCCCCTCACCTCGATGAGGATGAAGAGGGCATTGGAGGGCATCTGTCCATAGATCATGTCGCCCCAGCGGCCCTCGGCGCGACGGTCCGCATCCACGCTGAAGCCACCGACCTCAGCGGCGATTGCCTGACTTGCGAGGTGACCGCGTGGGAGGGTGATACCCTGCTCGGCCGAGGCCGGCAGGTCCAACGGGTATTCCCCAAGATCGCGCTCGCCCGCATCATTGATCGCGCCGCTCGGCGAAATCAAAAAGGACAGGAAGAGACATGAGCGAGCCATCGCAATGAAAACGCCGATCTCACTTCAGAACGCGAAAGAATCCGTTCTCAATGCAAGTGAGCGGCACCTCAGCGACGGACTCGTCCGCGAACGTGAACTCTTCTACATGCTCTTTGACACCGATGACCAGACCGAAGGCATGAAAGCCTTCATGGAAAAACAACGCCCACGTTTCACTGGAAAATAGCCTGATGACGACCTCTGCCCTCACCACGATTTCACTTGATGTATCCGATCACATCGCCACGATCACCATCAACAGGCCTGATGTCCTCAATGCCTTCAATGACGATCTCAGTCGCGAGTTCATCGACGCCCTCAAGCAGGTCGCCCGCGACGACGACGTCCGCGTCGTGGTCATCACCGGATCGGGCCGCGCCTTCAGCAGCGGGCAGGACCTCGGTGATCTCGAAGCCAAGTATGTGCCCGGCCACGTGCC
>DOVP01000236.1:0-6406 GCA_003520025.1 Phycisphaerales bacterium | reverse complement strand
GTCAACGGCGTGGCCGCCGGCGCCGGTTGCAGCCTCGCCCTCGCATGCGACATCCGCATCGCCTCCGAACATGCGAAGTTCATCGAAGTGTTCGTCAACGTCGGGCTCGTCCCGGACTCGGCGAGCACGTGGACGCTGCCGCGGCTTGTCGGCCTCGGTCGGGCCATGGAACTCTGCATGACGGGGCGTCCCGTCAAAGCCGATGAAGCGTTCGCCATCGGCATGGTCAACCAGGTTGTTCCGGCTGGCGAACTCGAATCCGCCACCGCCGCAGTGGCTGAGCGACTCGCTTCGCTCCCCGGCAAGGCCATTTCGCTCACGAAACGGCTGCTGAATGAGTCCTTCGAACGGACGCTAAGCGAGCAACTCGAAGCGGAAGCCTATGCGCAGGAAACCGCCGGGCACACGACCGATCATTTTGAAGGCGTCACGGCCTTCCTGCAGAAACGCACCCCCACCTTCACCGGACAGTAGCCATGCCAACCGTTGGAATACTCGGAGCGGGGGCCATGGGCGCAGGAATCGCGCAGGTGGCGGCAACCGCCGGTTGGAAGGTTCGATTGATCGATGTCGATCGATCGACTTGCGAAGCGGCCAAGAAAGGCATCGGGAAACGGTTTGTCCGCAACGTGGCGAAGGGTCGCATGAATCAGATCGATGCCGATGATGCCATGGATCGCATCATGCCGTCGGACATCACCGAACTGTCCGATTGCGAACTCTTCATCGAAGCAATCATCGAAGACATCGACATCAAAGTTGCTGCGATCACCCCTGTCCTTGTAGTGCTTCCAGAAGAAGCCATCATCGCGACAAACACATCGTCGCTATCGGTCTCCGAACTCGGCGAACGGATCGGCGCGCCGCGAAGGACTTGCGGCATGCATTTCTTCAACCCTGCGCCGATCATGAAACTGGTAGAGGTTGTACGGGGAACCAACACTGACACCACTGTCCTCGATCGCATCGCGACCATCGCGGCGAATTGGGGTAAGGAGGTCGCCCGCTGCGCCGACACGCCCGGCTTCATCGTCAACCGAGTAGCTCGCCCCTATTACCTCGAAGCCTTCCGCTGCATGGAAGACGGACTCGCCGATCCGCCTGTCGTTGACGAAGCAATGAAGACGATCGGCGGATTCCGCATGGGGCCGTTTGAACTCACAGACTTCATCGGCCACGACATCAACACCGCGACAACCCGTGGCGTGTGGGAACAGTGGGATCGGCCTTCCCGACTCGCGCCGGTCGCCCTTCAGGAACGACTGGTCTCCGATGGCATGCTTGGTCGCAAGAGCGGCTGCGGCGTGTACGACTGGTCGGGCGAGCAGCCCGTATGCGTACTGAGGCCGCCCCAGGGTGCCGCGACCGGCATCAGCGAACTCGGCGACACCGCAGAACGATTCTGCGCAGCCGCCGCGGGCGATCCCGAAGCCCTCGCTCGGTGCACCGACCGGCAGAAGATCGTCTTTACCCGCATCCTCGCCGCCCTGCTCAACGAGGCCGCCTGGGCCGCGCATGATGGCGTGGCTGAACCGGCGGACATCGACGTGGCCATGCAGGCGGGGGTCAACTATCCACGCGGGCTGTTCGCCTGGGCCAGCGACATCGGCGAAAATCTCGTCGCTGGAACGCTGTCTGCGTTGGACGCCTCGGTTGATGATGGGCGGTTCGCCCCCCCAGCCTGAGTACTCACGGCGTCGGAGTCTCCACCACTTCTTCGGTCTCATCGACCGCCGCCTCAGAGTCGCCGATCGCTTCTGCCTGTGCCGCGCGGTACTCGTCGAGCCGCTCCTGCTGGTCCTCACGCTCGCGGGGCTTGGCCTCGGCGAGAACCTGCTCCTGCCATCGCACGGCCTCGGCATGTTCGCCCCGGGCCGCATAGAGCTTAGCCACCACATGGCCGCTCCCCTCTTCGCCGCGTTCGTGGCTGCGGAGGGCCGCCGCCATCACAGCATCGACATCCAATTCGAGCAGGCGTGACGATTCACGGGCGAGCATGTAGGCGACGACCTCAAGCACTTTGGAAGGATCGTCCTCCCCGTCTACCAGCAGTGGTTGCACGATCGTCCGGGCTTCGCTGTCGCGATCGAGTCTCACCAGCGCGTCGGCCCGAAGAACCTGCAGTCTCATGACGTTGGCTGGATCAGGTTCTTCTTCGGCATCGGAGTGCTCGATCGCCTCGTCGATGAGGTCCATCGCGGGCTCAGGCTGGTCTCGTGTCAGGAGTGCTGCGGCATAGTGGCGGACCGCCTCGGCTCGAATATCCGAGCCGGGGTCTAGGTGCGTCCTCGCCGCGTCGGATGCTTTCTCAAAGAGTGACAGAGACTCATCGCGACGCTCCGCACGTTCGAAACAACGGGCCGCCGCAACTTGGTGCTGAATGGCTTCTTTGCTTTCGATGCCGAAATGTGATTGGATCTCGGAAAGCCACGCCTTGGTCTCGGTCAGACCGCGGTCGATCTGATTGTGCTCCAAGAACGCCTCCACAAGAAGGGCCTTACATTGGGATATCTGGATGTGGTATGGCCCGAGAATGGCTGCTATGTGTTCGATCGTCGTCTGCAGGAGCGGCTCGCCTTCCGCGATGTTGCCGGTCTGGAGCAACATAACGGCCAGATTGGCACGGGCGTTGATGACACTGTGGTGATCCGGAGCGTGCTGGGCGAGCAGTTGCTCATACGTGCCCCGAAGGGCCTCAACGGCCACGATCTCGCCACTGATGGCCGTTCGAGCCTGCCTCAGCCGTATCATCACCTCCTGAGTCAATGGATTGTCTGGACCGAAACGACGTTGGTATCCATCGTAGGCTCGGCTCAGAAGTACTTCGCTTTGTGATACCAGTTCGTCATCATCGGTTCCAGCCCCCACCATGAACATGAGAACACCGTGAAGGTGAACGATTTCCAGCACCACGGCATGGTCTTCCCCCAGCACATTCTGCAATGCTTCAGTCGCCCGATAGAGGGCCAGTTCCTGGCCGTCCTCGCGTTGCTCATCCGCCGCATTGACCCATCGTCTCAGAGCCAGAAAGGCATTCGCCTGCAGCGTAATTGGATGCTTGCCGC
This sequence comes from Phycisphaerales bacterium, assembly GCA_003520025.1. Taxonomy (GTDB): domain Bacteria; phylum Planctomycetota; class Phycisphaerae; order Phycisphaerales; family SM1A02; genus UBA12567. The sequence continues at coordinate 3,341 of DOVP01000236.1, read as the reverse complement.
CCAAAATACGCTCGCTCGTCTCGGATGCCGATTGGAGGAGTGCCGTGCCATCTTCCAACATGCGATCTCTGGCTTCCTCGTCAGACTCCAAGGACGAGAGCCGCATGAGCATGTAAGCATGATGAGTCATCGCCTCGAGTGTCTGCGGGTGCTCATCGTCGTACCGTCGACGAGCCGTATCCAGCCACTCTCCGCTCAACTCCACCGCCTCCGAAAAACGGGTCAGGAATACCAATGCCAAGACGCGGGATGCCATGGCCTCGATCAGAATCGGGTCATTCTCGGGAAGCGCCCGCCGTGCCCGCTCAATTGCATCCAGTGTCACCTGATCGGCCTGGCGTGGCCGTCCCTGATCGGTCCGCATCCGCCCCATCACAGCCAGGGCGTGCAGTATGCGAGAGTCATCGGGGCCATGCAGCGCCTCGATCGCCGCCATACCTGATGTCAATTGCTGGTCCGCGTCGTCGAACATCTGCAACTCGAACATCAACTCACCGATCGTCAGTCGTGTTTCCGCTGCCAGTTCGGGCAGGCCCGCGAAGCGGGTATCGATGCCTACAGCCGCCTCCCTCAGCACTTGACGCGTGTTGAGGGTTCTTCCTTGCGCGTTCCGGGGGCTTGCCATCCCCAGGATGTGTGCAAGAAACTCCTGCCCCGCCTTGGACTTGGACAACTCCGCCTCGGCCTGAACTTGCGCCGCGATTGCCGCGTCCTCCGCCAGATTAGCCCGAACGGCAAGCACCACGCTGAGAATCGTGGCAAGCACCAGCACAGCGGCGACCGCCAACACCCCTACCACCGCCGCGCGGTTTCGTCGGACCAACAACGAGAGTTGATACGTCAGGCTCAATGGCCGCGCCGAAATCGGATCGCCCTTCAGATATCGCTCCAGATCCTGCTTGAGTTCGAGCGCCGACTGGTATCGGTGGTCCGGATCCTTGACCATGGCCTTTGACACGATCGTCTCGAGATCACCCTTGAGCGACGAGTTGATGGTCGTCATTCGCGTGGGAGATTCCTCACGCACCACCTTGGCTGCTTCGTAAATCGGCAGACCCTTGAGTTCGTACGGCACCTGCTCCGCGAGCAGTTCGTAGAGGAGCACGCCGAGGGCGTACACATCGCACCGCGTGTCGATGAGGTCCGGGTCTGCCTGACACTGTTCGGGGCTCATGTACTGCAGCGTTCCGACAATGGCGCCGACGTCGGTCTGTTGCGTCGTAACGGCGATGTCGGCATCGGTCGATCTGGCCACACCGAAGTCGATCACCTTGCAGTTGCCCTGACGGTCGACCAGAATGTTGCCGGGTTTGAGATCGCGGTGGATGATGCCCTTCTGATGACCGTGGTGAATCGCGTCACAGATGCTTGTGAACAACTCGATCCGATCGCTGATGCTCAGGTTCTTTTCCGCGGCATACGCCGTCAGTGACTTGGCGCCGACGATGTACTCCATCGCGAAGTACGGAACGCCGCCGGAACCGTCGTCCCAGGTGCCCGCTTCGTAGATCTGTGCGATCCCGGAGTGGTGCAATCTTCCGAGGGTCTGCGCCTCCATCTGAAAGCGGCGGAGTGCCGAACCCGATGCCACGCCATGCTTCATTACCTTGACCGCCACCCGACGCTGCGGCGATGACTGCGCGGCTTCATACACAATGCCCATGCCACCGACTCCGAGCAGCCGCCGCACGGTGAACTCGCCAATCGACTCGGGAAGCCGCGAACTCGCGGCCGGGATGGTCGGCATCGGCGTGTGATCACCCGACCCCGATTCGAGCGTGGCGTCTTCTCCGGACATCATGCGGACCTCGGACCGCACATCCTCGATCAGAGCCTCATCCCCTCCACATACATCGGCCAACCAAGCATCCTGGCCAGTCTCTGGAATCTGCATGGCCTCGGAGGCGAGTTGCTGCACCTTGCTCTGGTAGTCGTTCACGGGGCCACGATACCACCGGGGCCTGCCTGCTGAGGCGGCGACACTACAATCCCCTTCCGCATGACACGTCGCGCCGCCATCGTTTCCGCCCTTCGCACGCCCTTTGGCCGCTATGGCGGCGTCCTGAGCAGTGTCAGGCCGGATGATCTGGCCGCGCATGCCATCAAGCACGCCGTGGAGCGAGCAGGCATCGATCCGGCTTCGATCGAAGATGTCTACCTCGGCGCGGCGAATCAGGCGGGCGAAGACAACCGCAACGTCGCCCGCATGGCCGCCCTTCTTGCGGGCCTTCCGATCAGCGTCGGCGGATGCACCGTAAATAGGCTGTGCGCTTCGGGGCTCGAAGCAATCAACATCGCCGCGCGGATGATCGAAGCAAACTGCGGAGATGTGTTCGTCGCCGGCGGCGTCGAGAGCATGAGCCGCGCTCCCTTCGTCATGGCCAAGGGCGAGCGGGCCTTTGATCGCAAACTCGACGTGCACGACACGACGATCGGGTGGCGGTTCACCAACCCGGCACTCTCCGAGATGCATCATCCGTACGGCATGGGCGAAACGGCCGAGAATCTCGCGCGGCAATTCAACATCAGCCGTGACGAGCAGGATCGATTTGCGGTACTCAGTCAGCAGCGGTGGACGCTCGCCAACGAAATGCACTTCTTCGACGACGAACTGCTCGCCGTCGATGTGCCGCAGCGGCGGAAGGACCCGATCCACTTTGACACGGACGAACATCCGCGACCCGGCACCACCGTGGAAACACTCGCCAAACTGCGGCCCGCCTTCGCCAAAGACGAGCAGGCCACCGTGACCGCCGGCAACTCCAGCGGCGTCAACGACGGCGCCGCGGCGCTGGTGCTGATGGAGGCCGAACTTGCCCGCAGCGAGGGGCATGAGATTCTCGCCCTTGTCGGCCCATCAGCCTCGGCTGGCGTTGATCCGGCGACGATGGGACTCGGCCCGGTTCCAGCCACCTGCAAGGCCCTCGATCGGGCCGGACTCTCGATCGACGATATCGGCCTCTTCGAACTCAACGAGGCATTTGCAGCACAGTCCATCGCCTGTGTTCGCGAACTCGACCTTGACATGGACCGCGTCAACGTCAAGGGCGGCGCGATCGCGATCGGCCATCCGCTTGGCGCCAGCGGCGCTCGGCTTGCAGCAACACTGGTTCACGAGATGAATCGCCGCAAGGTTCACCACGGGATCGCTACACTCTGCGTCGGTGTCGGGCAGGGCCTCGCCACGGTGTTTGAGCATCCGGCGGATTCCTGAAGCCCGGCGTCACAGGAAGGCTCTGAAATACAAGGACTCTGCGCATGAGTGGCGCTGCCAACCCGGTTTCACCGCCGGACATCACCATCAACTGTGATCCTGAGAAACTCGCCGAATTCGAACAGCG
>DOVP01000050.1:11030-15118 GCA_003520025.1 Phycisphaerales bacterium | reverse complement strand
ATCGTTCGGAAGCGTGCCCCAAGTTGTTACGACGTGATCGTCGATGATCTGATCTGCGGTATGTGTGTGAAAGCCAACGACCCATCCACCTTGATCATTGCCCATCGTCCACATCGTCCAGTTCAGCGGATCCGTCGCTTGTGAAGGTGCACCCCACGCCCCCTCGACCTGTGAGAGTCGTTGACCTTGCCACGATTGGGCGGTGTCTTCGATCTGGTCGTGCAGTGAACATCCGGCAAGGACAATCAGGATGGCTAAGGCGAAGAGACGGTTCATGTTGACGAGTGTACTGCAGCGGAGAGGGTGTTGATGCGGAACACCCGCTAGTCGGTCAGGGAAGATCTGTACCAGGCGACCGTCTCGGCGATGCCCGCTGCGAGTGGGACTTCGGCACTGAAACCGAGTCGCTTCTGAGCGCGGGTGACATCGAGGTAGCGCTTGGGTTGCCCATCTGGCTTGCTGGTGTCCCAAGACAGCGTGCCGGTGTAGCCGACGGCATCGGCGATGGTGTTGGTCAGCTCTGCAATCGATGTTTCGACACCGGTGCCGAGATTGATCGGTTCGGGTCCAGTCTTGGTTGCTGCTGCGAGCGCAATACCGCGAGCAGCGTCTCGAACGTGCAGGAACTCGCGTGTCGGTGTGCCGGAACCCCAGTTGACGACTTCTTCAAGCCCCGCTTCTTGCGATTCCACGAATCGGCGAATGATCGCTGGAATCACGTGGCTCTTTTCTTCCTCGAAGTGATCTTCCGGTCCATAGAGGTTGGCAGGAACAAGCACAGTGGTGTCCAGGCCGTATTGACGGCCATAGGTTTCACATGCTTCGTGCAGCAGTCGCTTGGCCATGCCGTAGGGGCCGGTCGCGCCGACGGGCTTGCCAGTCCAGATGGAATCTTCTTGGAGTGGCAGCGGGGCGTCCTTGGGATAGGCGCACGTGGTGCTGATGAGGACGAGTTTGTCGATGCCCGCTTGACGAGCCTCCTCAAGCAGCAGGAGCCCCATGATCGCGTTTTCATACAGGAAGCGGCCGGGATTCTCGACATTCGCCCCGATGCCACCGCAGGCGGCGGCGAGGTGGACCACGATGTCCGGCTGCAGTGTCTCGTAGAAACGACGCACGTCCGACTGCTCGATGAGATTGAAGTCGCTGCTTCCGGCAGCAGTCACCGTCGCGCCACTCGCCTCGAGGGCGCGGCACGTATGAACGCCCAGAAAGCCGCGGCCACCAGTAACAGCGACACGCTTGCCCGAGAGGTCACTCACCCCGTGGCTCCGGCCTTCTGCATGTGGTAGTCGGCGTACCACTTCGCAGCCCGCTCGATGGCCTGATCGAACGAATACTCCGGTTCATATCCGAGAGCCCGCAATTTGCCAATTGCCGGGCAGCGGCGGGGGGTGCCGCCTGCTCGGAGTTCGCCGGGGATGATGTTGACGGTGACACCGAGTACGCGGCCGAGCGATTCGACCAGATGACGGATGGAAACCTCGACCTCGGTGCCGACGTGGTAGATGTTGCCGTTCTCGCCCTTCTCACCGGCGATGAAGGCACCACGGGCGCCGTCGCGGACATCGCAGAAGGAACGTGTTTCGCTGCCGTCGCCCTGAATTTCGAGGTCGATCTCGGTCTTCTTCAGGCCGTCCGACACTCTGACGATCCGCTCAACGATTTCGGGAATCACGTGTTCAAAGCCCATGTCCGGCCCGATGAAGTTGTGGGGCCTGAAGATCACGGTTTCGAGGCCGCGGAAACCTCCGAGATGCAGCGTGAGCAGTTCGCATCCGATCTTGCCGCCGCCGTAACTGAAGCGTGGGTTGGTCACATCCGGAATCATGAGCCGCTCAGACTCATCGGTCGGCACGTGGGTGGGTTCGTTGTAGGTTTCACTGGTACTTGCCAGTACGTACCGCCGTACACCGGCATCCAATGCTGCTTCGATGGTATTGAGCGTGCCCTTGATGCCAACTTCAAGAACCGCGTCTGGTTTCTCATAGAAGTACCGCGTTCCGTTGATGTAGGCCAGGTGCCACACCACTTCACAGCCCTCGGTAGCCGCTCGCACCGCATCGGGGTCGCGCACATCGCCGTCGATGAGTTCGATCTGGTCGCCGAAGTGCTCAAGCCGCGCGGGTCTGCCGCGTGAGTGGTCGTCAATGACCCGAAGATCGTGTCCAGCCTCAACGATGTTCTTGCAGAGTTCCGAACCGAGGAACCCGCTGCCACCTGTCATCAGTACCTTCATCGTCTATACCTCCACGGCAACAAGGTCGCCGGCCTGATAGAAAATCTGATCGATTCCGCCGACGTTCCAGATGTCGGCCACCCATGCCTGCGGCCGTGTGCGGCCGAGTTCCTTGAGTACATCCCCATACCCGGTGTGATTCGTCGCGACAAATACGCAGTCGATATCTTCGAGCGCATCGGCGACAGGCCAGTTCTTCAGCGGCTTGTGCGCAGAGGGCTCGTGGATCGGATCAGGCAGGTTGTGGTCGCTGATTCTGATTTCGATCGGGAGTTGCCGCTCGATGTAGCGGTGGAGTTTCGGAACGAGACTGTCGCGAATGTCATCGGTGTCAGCCTTGAAACTGAACCCGAGCACGGCGATGCGGCAATCATGGATGCTCGTTCGCTTCATGAGATGGTCAACCAGCATGGCTGGCGTGTACTCGTTCATCTTCCAAGCAGAAAGCATCATGTCCGGATACGCATTCCACTCGTTGATCATGCCGAAATCTTTCCGTAGGCAGGTGCCGGCGGTGAAGCCAGGCATGGCCAGCGAACTTCGGGGGTAGTTGTGGTTGGCCAGTCGCCGTGTTTCATAGATGTTGGCGCCGAAATTGTCGGCGACCAACGCGAACTGGTTGGCCATCGCGAAGTGGACGTAGCGGGAGATGTTGCAGAAGAGTTTGACCAGTTCGGCGGTGATGAAATTGGTCTTCATCACTTCAGGGGCGAGTTTGCCGAAGAGTTCGGCGGCGGCATCGCGGCTGGCATCGTCTTCGCCGCCCACAATCTGCGGGAGGGTTCGGAGTTCTTTATAGGCGACGCCTTCGGCGATCCGTTCGGGGCAGAAAGAGAGCAGGATGTCTTCGCCGACGATGAAGGGTGTGTTGCGCTCCAACCACTTGTGGACATAGGCAGTCGTGCCCGGCGCCACGGTGCTTCGCAGAATGATGAGATGGTCCTTGCGGATGTAGTCCTTGATGCTCTCGAGGACCCGCTGAATCTGCGAGAGGTCGGTTTCGATGTGATTGTGCAGAGGAGTGCCCACCGTCATGATGATGGCGGCACTTTTCGAGACGACTTCGGGCGTGTCATGCACCACAAAGTCACCGCTGGCAACGAGTTCGTCGTAGCCTGGTTCGTGGAATGGCATGCGGCCTTCCTTGACCGCAGCAATCAGATTGGGGTCGACATCAACGCCTGTTGCCTTCACACCGACATCGACCAGCGAGAGCCCCAAAGGCAGACCGACGCGTCCGGTTCCGATGATGCACGCCTCGTATTCAAACATATCTTTGCAATCCGTTTGGGGGCAAGGGTTTACAGACAACGCACATGAAGAGCCGCCGTGGGGGGGCCATCATAGCAGTTGGGTATCGGCGATCGCGGTGTTCCGGTTCAGTTGAAATAGTGGTCGCAGGTCTCCCGGAAGCGACCTGCCGCTGCTTGAGCCGTTCATGAGCGTGGATGCCTGCAACTGCCTAGAGCGGCAACGAGCTCCGCTCGCGGATACCGCCGTCGCGTTGGGCTTCAAGCCAGAGTTCGGCACCCTTGGCCAGCTGCTCAGGGGTCTCAACGTGCGCATGGAAATGCCCCTCGTGAGCATCGGATTTTGCCTTGAGCGACCCCGTGGCGGCCTCATCACCGATCCAGAGGCGGAGGGTGTGGAGGGTGGGGCCCGCGGTCTGCACGATGCTGATGTGCATTTCGGTGTTTGGTGCGACGACGCCGCCCCTTGAGACATCCAACGTGGCGCCAGCGATGGTGACGGTGCCGAGGCTGAGCCAATCTTCGGCGTGAGCGTCGGTATGCGGACCAGAGTCCGGAAGTGGGCCAGCGTTGGTGTGATCGTGATCGCTGTGATCGTG
>DOVP01000050.1:0-10690 GCA_003520025.1 Phycisphaerales bacterium | reverse complement strand
GTGATCGTGGTCGCCGTGATCATGGTCGCCGTGATCGTGGTTGGTGCCTGCATCGGTGGCAGGGGGCGCATGGTCGTGATCGTCATTGTGGCAGCCAACGAGAGACAGACACAGCGAAATGCCAGCGATCATGAACAATCTGGTGACTTCAAACATGGGAGGGGGTTCCTTCGGACGTGGAGGGAATGATACGTGCAGCACCGAAGACCAGTGAATATCCGGCGGGGACGACGACGAGGTTCAAGATGGTGGAAGTGAGCAGTCCACCGAGTGTAACGATGGCCAGAGGGGCGAGCAGTTCGCTGCCGGGTTTGCCCGCGGCCAACGCCAGGGGCAGCAAGCCCAGTGCCGCAGCGAGCGCGGTCATCAGGATGGGGACCAGTCGCTCCATCGATCCTCGCATGATGGCATCACACAGCGGCACGCCTTCTTTTTCGATGAGGTGGTTGTAGTGGTTGATCAGCAGGATGCCGTTTCGAATGGAAATCCCGAACAGCGTGATGAAGCCCACCATGCTCGCAATTGAAATGACCGGCGCGATGTAGGAGCCGACGCCAAAGAAGGCCAGTGTGTTGGACCATCCGCCGCCACCTTCGGTCAGGAAGATCGCCGCGATACCGCCGATGAGGGCAAGTGGCATATTGAGCATGACCAGCAGCGCCGCTCGAATGGATCCGGTCGAAATCTGCAGCAGCATCAGCATCAGAACCGCTACGAGGAGTCCTGTGATCAGGATGGTGCGGGCGGCGGACTGCTGGGCCTCAAACTGACCGCCGTACTTCACAGTGAAGCCGGCCCGCTGCACGATCGGGTCCACTCGGCTTTGGACCGCGCCGATGAGATCGCCGAGGTTGGAGTCATCGGCGACGTTGAGCGACACGACGGCTTTCCGCTGCGCGTTTTCGCGGGTAATGAGATTGCTCGATCGTTCAGGCCCGATGTTCGCGACGTCTCGCAGCCGCACAGTCGCGCCGCCGCGGCCGCGGAGGAGCAGATTGCGGACCTGCTCGACAGTTTCTCGCTGACTCGGGTCGAGTCGCACCACAAGGTCGTACTGGCGAATGCCCTGATTGATGGTGTCTACGATCTCGCCGTACATCGCTTCACGGACCTGCTCGGCGGCATCGGCCGGTGTGAGGCCGAAGGCGGCGAGTTCGGCATGGCGGTACCGAATGGGAAGCGAGGTAATCATCACTTCGCGATTCGCGTTGACCTCCCTCGCCCCCGGAATACTCTGGAGTTCAGTTTCGATCTCCTTGGCGACGCGGCGAAGTTCATTCAGGTCATCGCCGAAGATGTTGATGGCGATGGCAGCTGGTGTGCCCGAGAGCAGATGGCTGAGGCGGTGCTCAATGGGCTGACCGACCATGGTGGTGATGCCGGGAATGGCAGCCAGAATGGCATCAATCTCCCGGCGGACCGCCGGCTGATCGGCTCCGGGTGTGAGTGACACTTCGACTTCGGAATTGCTCACCGGTTCGGCGTGTTCATCCCGCTCAGCGCGACCGGTTCGCCTCGCCACGGATCGAACGCCATCGATCTTCGCGATGCGGCGCTCCACCTGTGTCGCGAGGCGATCACTTTCAACGAGCGATGTGCCGGGCGGCGCCAAGAGGAAGACCGTGAATGTGCCTTCGTTGAAGGAGGGCAAGAAGGAGGTTCCGAAGGTGCTTGCAAGAAGCAGCGCGGCGGCGGTTGCGAGCCCGGCACCACCAAGGATCCAAACGCGAATGCCAAGTGCCCACCGAAGTGACGGCTCGTATATGCGTTTGAGCAGCCTGACCAGCCAGGATTCGTCGTGTTGCTGCAGGCCGAGCCGACCGCCAAGAAGAATTTTGCAGAGGGCAGGGGTCAGCGTGAGCGCCACGATCAATGACGCGAGGATCGAGATCATGTAGGTCAGCGCCAGCGGGCGGAAGAAGCGGCCTTCCAAGCCATCCATGAAGAGCAGTGGCACGAACACCATCACGATGATGACGGTGGCAAATACCATGGCGGGCCGAATCTCGTTGCTCGCGTCGAAGATGACCTTTGTAAGGGGCTGCCGATCGACTTCCGGCAGGTTGCGATTCTGCTTGAGCCTGCGGAACACATTCTCGACGTCGATGATTGCGTCATCGACGAGTACACCGATCGCAACGGTCAGTCCACCAAGCGCCATGACGTTCAGACCCATGCCCATGGCGTCCATCATGAGCAGTCCGACCGCGATCGATACGGGAAGTGCAGTCAGTGTGATGATGGTGGTGCGGATGTTCATCAGAAACAGGATGAGTACGACGGCTACGATCAACACGGCCTCGAACAGCACGGTCGTCACGTTTCCCACGGCCTGATTGATGAAGTGCTCTTGGCGGAATACATCCCTGTTGAGCACCATGCCCGCCGGAAGGGTGGGTTCGAGTTGCGTGAAGAGTGCGTCGATTTGGTCGGTGAGAGCCAGCGTATTGATGCCGGGCGATTTCTGAATGGAAATGACGACGGCGGGCTGCCCCTGCTGAGAGGCCTCGCCGCGTTTGAGCGCGGGACCGAGTCGGACATCGGCAACCTGTCCGATGGTGACAGGCACGCTGTTGTGGTACTTGATGATCGTGTTGGCGATGTCGCTCGCTTTGGTCACTCGGCTCTGCTGACGAATCGGGATCTCGAAACTGCCGACATTGGGCAGATAGCCGGCACTCGCGGTGCTGTGCGCGCCGCCGGCGGCGGTGACGACATCGGAGATGGTCAAGTCGTACAGGCGGAGTCGGTTCTGATCGACGTTGACCTGGTACTCGGGTAGTTCGCCACCGATCGCCACGACCTGCGCCACGCCGGGAATGGCGAGGATCTTGTTGCGAAGGTCGAACTCCGCGAAGGACCGCAACTGCAGCGGCGTCGCTTCGCCGGTTGGGGAGGAGAGCGAGATGAGCATGATCTCGCCCGCGATCGAAGTGATCGGAGTAATGAAGGGCTCGACGTCCGGGGGCAGGCTGTCTCGGACCATCGCCATGCGTTCTGAGACGAGTTGCCTCGCGTCGTAGAGGTCGGCTCCCCAGTCAAGATCGACCCACACGATCGAGAGACCGATGGCGCTGGCGCTGCGAACGCGCCGTACACCAGTCATGCCGTTGACGGCGGTTTCGATCGGGAAGGTGACATACTGCTCGACCTCATCGGCGGCCAGTCCACCAGCTTCGGCCATGATGACGACGGTTGGCGCGTTAAGCTCCGGGAAGACATCCACACTCATGTGCGGCAGTCGCCACGCTGCGTAGCCCGAGAGCAGCAGGGCGGCGAGTACGACCAGCGAGGCGTACCTCAGCGAAAATGCAATGAGCGACTTCAACATGGCTCAGTGTTCCCCATCGTGGAAGGTGCCATCGGAGTGAAAATGTCCACCCTTCTGGATCGATCCGCTGCTCGCGAGCATGAGTTGGAAACCGCCGTCAAGAATGACCTCATCGCCATCACGAAGTCCGCTCAGCACTGCGACCCAGCGGCCATCATCGATACCGAGATCGGCCTCCATGCGAATGGCTTCATTGGGGTTGTCAGGTGCGCGGCGGAAGATGATTGGGAGGAGGCCGTCCCGCTGCACTGCAGCGAGTGGGATGGCGAGTTCCGGGGTGGAGGTATCGTCGGTCACGATCTCAAGTTGAGCGGTGACGCCGGGTCGCGCCCACGCGGCGATCGACTCCGGTGTCACATAGAGATCGACCGTTCGCTTCTCTGAATCGCCGGTAAGTCCGAGCGCAAGCGTGCCCCGCATGATTTCCTGCATCGGAACGGCGGTTCCGCCGGCTGTTGGCGTGGGCGGCACGATGTTCACTCGCAGCCCGTCCCGCAACACGCCGAGGTCGCTTTGCAGTCCTGATGCGTGGAAGCGGAGTTGGTCCGGCTGCACGATGGTGACGACATTCACTCGTGCGTCGGCCCAGGCGCCATTGGTCAGATCGACCGACTCCACCACGCCTGAATTGCGGGCGGCGATCTCGATTGATGTAATCGTGCGCCACAGTGGCGGCGCATCGGCGATGGAGGATGACGGCGCAAGCAAAGTAGCGCGATCGATATCCAGAAGTGCTGCTGCGGAATCGATGGAGAGATCAAGATTGATCTGAGCCGCATTCATCGCGGCGAGTGACTGCGTATGCGAACCAGTAAGTTCGGCGTCCTTCTCCTGCATGTTGGCGAGTTCCGCCTGCGCTGTCGCCAGCGACGATTGTGCAGTGGTGAACTCGCTCATGCGGCCACCACCAGCCTCGCGGAGCGCGTTGAGTTTCTCGACGCGCGCCTCCCAGACAGCAATGCTCTCATGCAGGCTCTGCTCATGCCGCTGGTGAGCGGCGAGTAGCGGCCCGAAAGTATTCAGCGTCGCCTGCAACTGCTTCACTGTGGATTCAGACTCGGCGATGGTCCGCTGAATGTCTCGCCAGTCGGGTGAGTTGAGGCGGTAGAGGGGCGTACCAGGCTCGACGCGATCGAATTGGTTGACCAAAATATCAACGCGGCCAGGCAGCATTGTTCGGTACTCCCGGGTAGCTGTCGGCTGGTACTCGAATGTTCCCGGGGCCCGCAGCGTGTCCTCGATGCGTCGACGCTCGGCTGGGGCGAAGGTGATACCGAGGTTGGACCGGACGGCCGGTGGAATGGCAATGCGATTGGTGGGGGTGGGCGTTGCCGCCTTGTGGCTGTTCGGTGCTTCAACATTCGCCTGATCCTCGCTGCATCCCGCGGGGAGCAAGCACAGAATGAGCAGGGCTGTGGTTGTGGCTGTCAGATGGGCGAACTGATTCATTGGATATCTCCATCGACGATGGTGCCGGTCTGTTCTTCGATCGGCGTTGGGTCTGGACGGGTATCAGGACCGAGAATGCGGCGCACGGCGGTGGCGGCATCGATTTCATCGACTCGTAGGTCAATCAGTCTCTGTTTGGCCGAGAGTGTTCGAGTGATGGTCTGCAGCAGCACGAAGACGTCGAGTTCACCGAGTTCAGCGATGCGATCAATGTCGCTGGACTGCTCCTCAAGCAGTGGAACGATGACGGTTTCATACCGCTCACGCTGTGTTTGATTGGTTCGCAGTTCCGCTTGCGCTGCCGCAAGTGAGCGGTAGAGCCGCGCGAAGGTTGTTTCAGCTTCGGCGCGGGCCACCTCGCGCCTGGCACGGGCTTCTGCGATGCCCGCGCGGTTGGCATTGAGAATGGGAACCGGGACCGAGATCCCGAACATGACCCGATGGTCGTTGAACTCGGTGCCATAGCCGGATCCGATCACGATATCGGGAAATTGTTTCTTGATCTCCAATCGCAGGGTGTCCTCGGCGGTCTGGTATTCCGCGAAATGCACCGCCAACTCGGTGTTGGATTCGATGAGCCGAGCAGTGACATCATCAACCTCCGAAATAGTAACACCGGGGAAGGATGGTTGCAGTTTCTGCACGGCGCTCGGAGGAAGGCCGAGGATATCGAGCAACACATTTTCGGCATCGATCAACAGCAGGTCCATCTCGGTCGCCTGCATGCGGCGGTCTGCCAGTTCGATTTGAAGCAAGCGACGCTCTACGCGGTTGAGTTCGCCCGCGACTTCAAGGTGTCTGGCGATCTCGCTGATGCGTTGCAGTTCAACAATCATGCCTGTGAGCAGTTCTGCCTGAGCAGCGACGGCGGCCCATCTGGCCCAGGCGCGGCGTAAGTCAGCCCGTGTTTGCCACTCGGCGTCTACAAGGGTGCGAAGTTGTGCTTCGTAGGCAGCAGTGGCTCGATCCTTCTCGACCTCCAACCTGCCTGAGATTGGGATTGTCAGGCTGCCCATGAGTCCGAACTCGAAAGGGGACGACGGTGAGAGGATTTCAGCGCCGTCGAAACCGAAGACAGGGTCTTCCCAAAGGCCGGCAGTGTCCCGAGTAGCCATGGCAACGCCCGCCTCAAGACGGGCGATGCGCAGCTGTGGGTTGTAGAAGAGGGCCAATACTTCGCCCTCGGCGTAAGAGATGCCGTCAGAAGGGTCGAAGTGCGATGGCACATCTTCGCCCTCGATCTGCAGCCGCTGAGCGAAGGCGGTAATCGGCTCGGTGTCAATCAATCTGACCTCGAGCGTGTCATGGTAGTCCCCGATATTCAGCGGCGCAGGCTCATACGATTGACAACTCGCCAGCAGCAGGGCTGCAAGCATTGAGATGACGGGGCGCCAACGCCACGCGGGTGGGGGAAGGTGAAGCGACATACCGAATGTCTCCTGGTCTGGATCCACAACGACACAGCCATGCGCGGCTGGTGCCGTGCATGGTCAAAGTGAACGATGCGTGTGTTCAGACCAGAAGTCGCGTGCTGCGGATGCAAGCCAGTCGCTGTTGTCCGCTTGGATCGCCCCGGGATGCTTGCGTCGGGCTGCGCGGGGAATACGTGGTGTGCACGTATTGTGCGACACCGATGGCCGGTGCCGGGACGGCGGCAAGGTCAAGATCCTGATCGCCAGATGGGGGCGTCGTGAGCAGCGTGATCAGGCCGAGTTCAAAGTCGGTGCAATCGCAGTCATCGATGTGCTGCTCGTCGATTTCCTGCGTGGGCCAGTCACTGTGGTGCGAGCATTCCAATTCACAGTGTTCGATGACCTCCGCCGGTCCGTGCTCATGGCCACCGCCGAGGCAGATGATCACGCTTCCCTGCAGGCTGCCAAAGACACCCTGCAGCGTGATGGCGGCGAGGACAACGAATGTTGTGAACGACGAATGCATGTCTCGAAGAGTATCAGGCCATCTTGGGGGGGTGTCCAGTCATAGTTCGAGTTTCGGATGAGGCTCCGAGAATCTCCCACATTTCGAGCTATCAGGAGCGGGGAAGTACCATGGCGCACAAGGAGACGATGGCCATGAGTGAGCGGACACGGGCAATTCGAATGGGCATGGTGGGGGGCGGCCGTGATGCTTTCATTGGTGGCGTGCATCGAATGGCAGCCGCGCTCGACGGCAGCATGACATTGGTGGCTGGGGCGCTTTCGTCGACACCAGAGAAAGCGATAGCGAGCGGGGGGGATCTTGGGCTCGATGAAGATCGCTGCTACGGAACGTGGGAGGACATGCTCGCGGGCGAGTTGGCGAGGTCTGAAGATGATCGCATCGAGGTGGTGGTCATCGTCACGCCGAATCATGTGCACTTTCCGGTGGCCAAGGCATCGCTTGAAGCAGGGTTTCATGTGGTGTGCGACAAGCCGATGGTGTGTACGGCCGCGGAGGCCGATGCCCTCGTTATGGCGAAGGAGACGAGCGGGTGTGTCTTTGCGGTGACGTACAACTACACCGGCTACCCGATGGTCAAGCAGATGCGGTCGCTCGTCCGAAGCGGCGCGATCGGCAGCGTCCGCAAGGTGATGGTCGAGTACTTGCAAGGCTGGCTCGCGACACCGCTTGAGCAGACAGGACACAAGCAGGCTGCCTGGCGGAACGATCCCGCCAAGGCCGGCGTCGGAGGGGCGATGGGCGATATCGGATCGCACGCCGAGAATCTGGTGTCGTATGTGACAGGGCTCGGCATAAGCGGCGTCACCGCGGATGTCACGACGCATGTGCCGGATCGAGTTCTCGACGACGATGTGTCGGTTCTGCTCACGTTCGACAACGGGGCAACCGGCATCTTGACGGCTTCGCAGATCTGTCCGGGAAGCCGCAATGGCCTGCGTCTGCGTGTCTGGGGCGAAACTGGTGGCGTGGACTGGCAGCAGGAGATGCCCAATCAACTGCTGCAGACATCGCCCGACGGCCCGGACATCGTGCACCGAACGGCTGACCTCGGCCTGTGCGATGCAGCCACCGAAGCCAGCCGGCTTCCGGGTGGTCACTCCGAGGGTTTCATCGAGGCCTTTGCCAACATCTACCGAAGCGTTGCTGATGCAATTCACGCAGGTCACGACGACGGCGGCGGTTTCGATTACCCCGATGTCCACGACGGGGCGCGTGGCGTACGGTTCATCGAGCGTGTGGTCGGTCAGGGCAATTCCTGAGCCGTTTCCTTGCGAGGCTTGACCTCGTCGTCCATGACGCGCAGGTAGAGACCGAAATCGCCAGTACCGTTGAGGACTTTGCAGAGGATGGTGTTGGTCCCCGGCTTCAGATGAGCTGTGAACAACCCAGCATCGAGGGTGGCGCCGTGGTGGGTGGGGTCATCCCAGACAAGGGCGTTGTTGATCCAGATGCGGCAGCCATCATCGCTGCCGATGGTGAATTTCACATTCCGCTCATCCGGGCTCTCGAGTGTGCATCTGGCATACGCGATGGCGTCTTCGGGTTCGCCGCAGACGGTGGCGAGATTGAGGAATCCGTCCGGTTCGCTCATCTGCTCATGCCACGTGATGGATTCGCCGGACTTGGTGCGTGGCGACGTGATGTGCACAATGCCGGGTTCTGGTGACTGGCTGGCGGCGAGCGCCTTCATGTCAGCCGCAGGGAAGCACCCGGCAACCTGCCAGTTTCGGATGAGGTCGCCCTGCAGTCGAAGCGGATGATCCTTGGCGTATCGCGTGGCATTGTTCCATCCAAATCGATCGATGTACTGCTCCAGTAGTTCGGGTTCCGGCTCCATGGTGTCACAAGCGGCCCATGCCATGAAGGCGGTGGTTCTGTCGGTGTTCGGGTCGGTGACGAGTGCGGCGAGCGATTCCCGATGGCGCTCATCATCAGTTGTTCCAGCGCCTTTGATGCCCGCGATACGAACCAGTCGGTGCGGGTCTGCCAGTGCGGCATCGATCGCGTCGCCGGAGAGGCTCGGTTCCCGCATCGCAACGCCAACGATCATGGCGCGTCGGTGTGGTCCAGCCCGAGTCCACTCATCATCGAGCATCGCCCAGTCCCCATTGCTGTTCTCAACCAGGCGTTCAATGTTCTTGAGCGGGGGTGTCCAGATGCCGTCGCCATCTGCATCAACACGAATGGGTCCGGTGACAGCCAGCGGGAGAATAGGACGATCGCGGTCTCGGACAACAGGTGTCATCGGCTGATCGCCTTCTGCAAGGACGGTGATCCAAGCGTCATCCGAGGCAACCAGCGAAATTGGGCCGATGACCAACGGCGGCGAGTAACCATCTTCTCCCAATTCGAAGACACGCAGTTCGTCGCCGTCGCCGAGGACACGAATGCGATCAACATTGATCCATGGCGCAGCTTGCAGGGAAATCGTCAGATCGATTTGACCATTCGTCGTGGAGACAAGATCTCCGATGCCACCGGATCCTGCCGACACCGTGAGGAATGGTCCGGTGGTCGCAACGACGGCTCCGCGGCGGACCGCCTCGGCGACCTCAGCAGGAGAAATGGCATTGGGGTCCGCATCGTTCACCTGCACATAGGTGCGAGGAATGCCGGCGAAGTTTTTCTCGACCGCGTGCGAGTCACTGTTTCCCATGGGCGCGACGGCGTGGCCGGCGTTGACCATGTTGATCCAGTCCCGCATGACGCTGTGGCGGGATGCTCGGGTGGGGACGTCCGTGGTTTCGGCGTCGTACCAGCCCCAGCCCGCGTTTTCGTTGAGGACTTCCACGGCATCGAAATCCCAGGACCAGCCGGGGTGGTTCGACTCCGCGGCGAAGGGATCCAGTCCCCGCGCGCCGAAGTAATCGATGTTTCCCCAGCGTGGGTGGTTGACTTGAATGACGGGGACGATGTTCCACTCGTTCAGTTCGTCGCGAGTGTCGGCGAACATCGCTGGTGTTTCGAGTTTCCAGTCGATGACTTTGGCATTGGGGTCGAGTGGATAGGCGTTGAAGTGACCATAGTCGGCAGAAATTTCATTGCCCGTCACCGCGGTAAAGTGGGGATCCGCGTCGACTTGTTTCATCGTGGGGTTGTAGTCGGTGTTGTGGTTGTGGTCGGTGGCGACGGCGAATTCCACACCTTCGCCAGCGATCGAGATCATCCGTTCTGGCATGTTCGAGTCGCCATGCCCGCTGTAGGTGAGGGTGTGCAGGTGGAAATCGCCGCCCGCCCAGCCGGTGGTGTCGATGGCCCGAGGGAGTGTGGCGGTCCATTTCACATGGCTATCTTCGGACGGCCCGATATGCGTCGTGGCAATGTCGTATTCCATGCCGCGGCTTGCGATCACCATCCACTGGCCTGGTGGAATCGTGATGGCGCCGCTGCCATCGATGTCATAGACGACATTGCGTCGGACAGCCAGTTGCAGCGGGTCGGCGTCCGCGTTGTCAAAGACCGTACCGGGGTCGGAACCATCACTACCGATCATGGTCAACCGGACTGGGATGGGACCGCCTGCTTCGTTGGTGATGGTGTACTCAAGCGTGCAGGTGGGCGACGTATTGGTGATGGTCGGAGCAACCTCGGAACCGGTCGTCATCAGAGCGATCGTGAGTAGTGTCAGCATGCTTCCATGCTACGGCCCGGCGAGCCCCAATGAACAGCCCCCCGCCAAGGCGGGGGGCTGCGGGGTGAATCAGATTGATTCGAGTCCCGAGCTGCTTTCAGCACGCGACGGAAAGAAAGAGGAAGATCAGGAGCGACGCCTCCGGCCGGCGAAGCCAGCCAAGCCCAAAAGGGCCAAGGCGGCGGGAGCTGGTATGGCGGAGCCTTCCAGACTGTAGGCGTAGTTGAGCCCACTCGCCTGCCAGTTGTCTGGCATTCCGAAGCCGCCACCTGGATTGGCCTGATGACCGGAGCCATCTCCGATGTCGCTGGTGTACACACCAGTTTGGCCACCGCCCG
>DOVP01000180.1 GCA_003520025.1 Phycisphaerales bacterium | reverse complement strand
CATCAGAGTTGAATGACACGACGACGCCCTGATCATGCATGATCGCGCCGTTCCAGGGAATCGCATCCATGACTTCGATCTTGTAGGCCCACCAGTCACTGAACGAACTGGCGCCGCAACCGTGGGCGGCGATATCGTCAGCGACTTTGTATCCCTCGAGGATGTGCTGCAGCGTGCCGATTGTGATGCCGAACTCCTCGCATGTTCGGAGCAGCGCGAGGATTTCGTCTTGACGGTACGAGTGACAGTGAATGAGCCGCTCGCCTGCAAGGATCTCAGCCAGTGTGTCCAGTTCATAATCGCGCCGTGGCGGGATCTGCTTGGACTGCTGTTCGGGACTCATCGCGTTCCAACGATTCCACCTCGCGGCGTATGATTGCGCTTCGGAGAGTCGATCTCGGATGAATGCCTCGACGCCCATTCGCGTATCGGGATATCGGCCGCCGCTGCGTTTGACGTTCTCCCCGAGCGCGAACTTGATGCCAGTGGGCGCCGCCGCGTTCGGGAACCCGCGGGCGGGCTGCCCCCAGCGAATTTTAACGACACTGTTGCGGCCACCAATCGGGTTGGCCGACCCGTGCAACTGGTTGGCGCCGGTTAGCCCACCAGCGAGTTGGCGATACCAGTTCATGTCGTCGCCAGCGACGACATCTCCGATGCCAACTTCAGCCGTGCAGGCCTCATTAAACTCGTTGACACCTCCGTCGATGCCGGTATGGCTGTGACAGTCGATCAGGCCGGGCGTGATGTGCAGGCCCGTGGCATCGATGACGTGTTCGGTCGATTCCGGAGCGCCGCTCATCGGGCCGGCGTAGGCGATGCGGCCATCTCGGACGATCAGGCAGCCATCCTCGATGATGCCCGCCGCGCCGGCGGTCCAGAGTGTGGCGTGCTCAAATCGGATCTCTTCTGGCTGAACCGGTTGCAGACGCCCACGCCCGCCTAGCGGGTAGGGGATCTGCTCGGGAATGTCGGTCCATCGCAGTTCGGGCTCTTCTGGCGTATCCGCCGTCTTGCCGCTTGATTCGCGACTCACGGTGAATGTGGCCTCACCCATCGGGCCGCTCGCCGTCCCTTCGATGGTGTCGCCATCGATGGCGCCCGTGATGCTGTAGGCGCCTTCTGTCGGATCGCTGCGATGGAAACTGATCGATCCAGTCTCCTTATCCAGTGTGCCGTTGCCCAGCGGCATTTCCTGACCCATCATGAGCAGCGTGCCAGAGATGTCCTCTTCGTCGTGTTCCATGACGATTTCGATTGGCGGCGAAAATTCCGAGCCCAGTTGAATCGATCCAGCCCATGATCCTGTGAGCGTGGTGGCTTCCTCTTCGTCGGCCTCATCGAGTGGATCAGCCGTGTCGTCTTCGTTCTCATCATCGATGGAACCTGCTTCGCTGATGACCAACTGCATCGGCAGGCTGCTGCCATCTGGCAGAACGGCGCGTCCGATGACACGGTCGCCTCGCACGACACCGGCAAGTCGCAACCAGTGTTCATTACCAAGCAACCGTCCATCGATAGTGGCGGTCAGGCGGTGTCCGGCGAGTGAGACTTTCTTGACCTTGGCCTTGGTGTCATCGGCGAGTGTGACGGTGAGTTTCTTCTTGGACGTGTCGAGGGTGGCATCCGCCGGAACCTCGCCAATGGTGAGCGTGCCGCTTCCGGCCAGTTCGACCATCGGGTCACGTTCGTGGTCATGGCGATGGCCGGAGATCCAGGTCTCGACGATTTCAGTGTCTTTCTCGAACAGGTCCCCATCGCAGATGACCAGATGGGCGGCCATGCCTGGGGCGATTCGGCCGACCCGATCACCGATTCCGAGCATCGTGGCCGGTTCGGTCGTGATCTGCGACAGCGCGATATCCGGATCCAGACCAGCCTTGACGGCCTTCTGGAGCGCTTCGTGCAGGTCGGTTGGCTTCTTGAGGGCACGTGTCGTCACGCACGTGCTGACGCCGGCTTGGTGGAGTCGCCTCAGGTTGGTGGGAGCCTGCTCCCACTCTTGGAGAGCGCGAAGAGGCACCCGCATGGCGGCGTCGATCGAGTCGAGCGTGGGACGCTTGGGATACTTGACCGGCACGATGAGGGGGCACTTGAGCGAGGCGATCCCGGAAATGTCTTTGAACTCGTCGCCCGATCCAACGAGGGCGAGATTGAAGCCGAGTTCTCGGGACAGGTTGCCTGCTCGCACGGCTTCTTTCTCGTCGCGGACATGAAGCAGCAGGGCATTGGTGCCATCTGTAACGCCAGCAAGCGCAGCAAGATCGTCACGGCGACTCGGCGGTTCGAGTCCGTTCTGTTCGGCGACGGTATTCGCATCGGCGTACCACGCCGCGTCAGCGAGGGTTTGTCGCATCAAAGCAATGGAACCCATGAGTGATCCTGGGCCAGCTCCGCCGCCCCACCCGCCACGGTCGAAGGCGGCGGCGATGGTGGGTGTGGGGCCATAGGACACCATGTATTCCGCTGTTTCTGGGATGGTCGCAATCGCGCCGGTGCCGCGCAGGATGCCTTTGTCGGGATAGACCGCGGCGACGCAGTAGCCTGCCTTCCGAAGCGACTTCGCGTCGCTTTCGCTCAAAGCATCGAGCCCCGGCCCGCTTGCGAGATTCAGTTGTGGGTGGATCCGGTTGTTCCAATGACTTCCAGGGCCGATTGGTGGTGGTTCGGCATCAATCGACTTCGCAGGTTCGATGAATCCGGCATAGATGACCTGATCGTGCATCGGCCAAAGCCTCGCGTCGGCGGGGATCGGCACATCGATACCAATGGCCTCGATGCGGCCGTCCCGCAAGATGAGGGTGGCTTGCTCGGTCCGCTCCCCTGGCGCGGTCACCACATCGGCGCCGACCAAGGCGTGGCAGCGATGGTGGTGCTCGAATGGCCCGTTGGGTCGAGCGGCAGGTTCATCGATCGGCCCGGCCACGGTGGCTGTGGCCATGGCCCCGCTCAGCACCAACACACATCGCATGAATACAGTCTCCTCCAAGGAGCCTCGCGGGCTCGTCGGAGAAGTCTACTGTCAAACGACCGTCGATTTGCCCTCTCAGGCGGCCTTGCTGGAACCGGGGACCGGGAGTTCAAGGACTCTGGCCACCATGCCGCATGGGATCCACCACCAGTATTGCTCGCCGTGGAGCTTCACAAAGAAGCAATTCTCGCTCGTTCGACCCATGTAGAGGCCTCGTCTGCCATCATGAAGGGTCAAGAGGTACATGCTTCAGGCTCCTGTGTTGGGCTGATCCACTCCCTTTGATTCGGGAACCAAAGGGGGCCACTTGACCTCTTGTACGGGGTTGAGACAGATTTGTTTGCCGATTAGGCATGAAATGGATACGCCGAGCCCGATTCCACGCAGGTTGGTGTCTTTGCGGCGTGGCCGCTCCGGTACGTTTTCGTCGTCACTCCCAAAGCCGAGCAACAACAGGATGTCGAGTTCGGGCTGGCAGTGCGGAAGCATCACGGCCTGCGGTACGCCCATCGAGGCGATATTGCCGATCGACAGGCCCGCAGCGTTGTGCGTTATCTCGACGAGGCCGTCGAGGCGCAACTCAAGTATCGTCGCGGCGTTCCAGCACCGTCTGGATGATGCCTGCTTCATCGAGCAATTCGCGGGAGGTGGCGATGGAGGCTTCCCAGTGTTCATCGCCGGATGCTGGCTCCCACGATACGACGCGGCGAATCCCCGCCTGAATGATCGCCAGCGTGCAGGTGTTGCATGGAAAGAAGGTTGAGTAGATCGTTGAGCCGAAGCAGGAGATGCCTTGGCGGGCGCACTGCACGATTGCATTGATTTCTGCGTGGCAGATCAGATCGTATTTGGCTGGTCGCTCAAGTCGGTCAGGGCGATCTTCGACGCCGGCGGGCAGGCCGTTGTAGCCGGTAGCGCAGATACGTCGGTCATCCGACACGATGACCGCGCCGACGCCGCGCGATGGATCCTTGCTCCAGGTGGCAATGTGATCGGCGAGCAGCATGAATCGGCGGTCCCACTTGGCATGTCCATCGGTATTTGACATCGGCGAGCGGATGGTACCGCGCGTCGGTGTCCGTGTAGGATCGTGGGCATGGTTGTCTTTACGGTTTCCTTTGTGCTCTACACACTGCTCGTGGTGGGGGTGGGGCTCTGGTCCGCGAGGCGAGCGGGACGAAGTGACGAGGAGTACTTCCTCGCTGGCCGTTCACTCGGCCCGTGGATCGCGTCTTTGTCAGCATCCGCCTCAAGCGAGTCGGGTTGGGTGACGCTCGGCTTGGTGGGATGGGCCTTTGCCAATGGCGTGCAGGCTTTCTGGATTCTGCCTGGCAGTTTGCTTGGGTTCGCGTTCAACTGGTTCGTCCTGGCTGGACGGATGCGAGATATCGCAGCGAGCGATGGTTCGGTGACGCTGCCGGATTTTCTTGCGAAGCGATTCGCGGAACGCGCTCCGGTGCTGCGCATCATGAGCGTGATCGTCATCTTGACAGCGATGCTTCTCTACTGCGGCGCGCAGTTTGCCGCAGCGGGCAAGGCATTTGATATCTCCTTTTCTGCGATCAGTTATCAGGGCGGCGTATTGATTGGCGCAGGCATCGTGCTGGTGTATGTGACACTTGGCGGCTTCCGGGCGGCGTGCTGGACGGATCTGCTGCAGGCGCTGCTTATGGTCGGCGTATTGGTGCTGTTTCCACTGTGGCTACTCTCAGATGGTCACGGGGCATCGTCGATTCGAGAGGGGCTGGCCCGCGGCGACGCGTCGCTGCTCAGATTCTGGCCCACCGCTAGCGGTGGAGCGCTCATTGGTTTCCTGCTTGGTTCTGGTGCACTTGGAATCAACTTCGGCTATATGGGCCAGCCCCATGTGCTGGTGCGATTCATGGCGATGCGATCAAGGCGAGATGCCGCCATCGGCGGAGTGATCTCCATCACATGGGCGGCGCTCGTGCTGTCAGGTGCCGTAGCGACAGGCATCATCGTGCGGGCGATGGCCGAGCAGGGGGCGCCGTGGGCTACCGGAATGCTCGCCTCGGGTGATGGCGAATACGCGCTGGTGGCCGCGGCCATCAACCTCGCGCCGCCTCTGATTGGCGGACTCGTGCTGGCCGCCATTCTCGCCGCGATTTGCTCAACGGCCGACAGCCAGTTGGTCGTCGCCTCATCGGCGGTGGCGAATGACATCTGGTCGCGTCTGTTGGACCGCGTACACGGGGTCAACCATGCCGTGATCAATCGCATCACAGTGCTGGCGATGGGCATTGCGGCGGTACTGCTGGTCATCGATGAGCAGGTCACGATCTATGAGTACGTTCTGACCTACGGCTGGGCCATTCTGGGTGCCTCGTTTGGGCCGCAGGTCATTCTCGCCATACTCTGGAAGCGGGCCTCATGGTGGGGGTGCATTGCCGGCATGGCGACGGGCTTCACGGTGGCGATCTTGTGGAAAGTGATGATGGACAACCAGATCACCATCGGGGGTACTGAGGTTCAGGTCTACAACCTCCCGCTGGCCTTCACTGCGGCATTGGTGGTGAATATAGTCGTCTCGCTGTTGTTTCCGAGCAAGTCCCTATCATTCCGGGCATGACCGATCAACCAAAAATCCATCTCGTAGCGGTCAGCGGACCTGAGCACTTTCAGGAATTCGAACACACCTTTGATGGCGAGCCACTGTTGATCGGACGGGGCAGTACCGCGGGGTTGGTGCTCAGTGATCCAAGCGTCTCGCGAGAACATGCCACCGTGACCAACGAGGATGGCCGGCTGGTGGTTCGAGACAACGGGAGCAGCGGGGGGACCTCGATCAATATGATGCGGCTGGACAAGGATGAGTCCGAGCGGCTCCGTGACCGCGACCTGCTGCTCATCGGCCCATGGAAGATTCTGGTTCGGATCGAGGGGGATGCGCCGCCAGACCCGGTGACGGCGGAGGCAGCGGTGGAAACGCCATCGCAGTCCGGAACGAAATCGTCAACATCGGGCATCAAAGGCGGCAAGGGCGATCCACTCTACGCGACCCGCGCGAGCATCTTTCTGAAACTCAAGGCTGGCGCTACGCTCGACCGCGAACTCGGTTGGAACGAGTTTGCCGACAAATACTCCCGCATCATTGCCGGATTCGCCCGCAATGCCGGACTGCCCGCTCAGGAAGCCGACGATGTGTTGCAGGATGTGCTGATGGGATTTTTCCGTGTATCAGACCGGTTTGAGTATGACCCGAAGAAGGGACGCTTCCGTGGATATCTCAAGCGTGTCACGCTCAATGCCATCCGGGCGCGGCACCGCAAGAAGCGGCCAACGACCGGCTTTGATGACACGGTCGACCCACCGGTGGAGAGCGACCTCGATGCCGCGTGGGACCGGCAGTGGACCGAACAACTTCTGCAACGTGCCATGGGCGAAGCCCGCAACGAAGTCGAGGAACGTACGTGGCAGGCCTTTGAGTTGTACGGCGTGCGGGGCGTCCCGGCCGAGGAAGTCGCCAAGGAAACCGACATGACGCCCGCTGCAATCCGCCACGCCAAGATGCGACTCACTCGACGCGTTCGTGAAATAGTGGAGCGCATTCGGGATGACGAGGGGTGACGCTGCAAGCAAGTTTGCAGCACAGAGCGAGCAATCGATAGAGCAGGCGGTTGGTGATCAGTTGAGCGGTGAAGTTGCGTTGCGCTGTTCAAGTGGCCTCGGCGGTCGCAACTGCGCGAGCACAATTCCTACGAATATCACCAAGCACCCCACAATCTGTATGCCTGTGAGTTGTTCATTCAGAATCGCCCAACCCGCCCACGCACCAAATACCGCTTCGAGCGCCAGCAGCACCGCAGTATGCGCCGGCGGCGCATCCTGCTGAGCGATGGTCTGAAGGAGGAAGGCGACGCCCACCGCGAGCACCCCACTGAAGAGCAGTTCCGGCCAGATTGATAGCACAGCGCCGAAGTCGGGCTGCTCCCACGGGAGTGCTACCAGCAGCGTGAGGACACCGGCAAATGCCGTTTGAAAGATCGCGATCCGCACAGGGTCACATCGCAGCGCGAGCCAGCCGGTGATGAGCATCTGCGCTGCCCACGCGACAGAACCAAGCAGCACGAGTCCGTCGCCGGGATTGATGGTTGGCTGCCCCTGCACGCTGAGCAGATAGAGCCCTCCGGTCGCGACGAGTACCGCCACCCACGTCGTCCAGCGGACGAAGTATCCGACCAGCAATCCCAGCAGCGGCACAAAGACGACGTACAGCCCCGTGATGAATCCGGCGATACCGGCTGTCGTATGAACGAGTCCCGCTTGTTGCAGCACCGCACCAAAGGACATCGCCAGTCCGGCACCGATCAAACCCAACAGGAGCCGCCGTCGCGAAACAGGCTTCAGGGTCTTTGGCGCAAGCCTCCGGGCCAGTGGCAGCAGCGGCAGCATAGACAGCGTGCCGATCAGCAGCCGAACCCCTGTAAATGTCACCGGCCCCACCGATTCCATCGCCATTCGCTGAATGACAAACCCAACGCCCCAGATGATGGCAACGAGAAGCAGCAAAGCGTCGGCGCGGAGAATTCGCATGAGGAGAACTGTAGTTTGGATGCCCACTTCCCCGCTTGCCGGGTGCGCTTCTTGATGTCGACATCCAGATCCGGTGGTGAATGTGTTTGGTCACACTACTATCTCTCCATGTCATGGCTCGATACCACCATCTGGACACTCGCGGTGTGGGAGATTCTCATTCTGGCGGGCGTTGGGTTGATCGCTGGTCTGCTTGGCGGCCTGCTCGGCATCGGGGGCGGCATCGTGAATGTGCCGGCGATTGCGCTGCTGTTGAGTCGCGACATCCATTTGGCTCAGGCAGCCTCAATGAATGTGACCGTTTTTGTCGCGATTCCGGCGGCGATTCGACATTGGAAACTCGGGGGTATCCGCAAGGAAGCCGTGGTTCGCATCGTTCCCTTTGGCATCGTGGGCGTTCTACTTGGTGTGACGGCGAGCATTTGGATTATCAACGATTGGCTTATGTGGATCTTCGGTCTGTTTCTGGTGTATGTCTTCTGGACGAATCTGCGGCAGTTGCTGAAAGACAACAAGAAGTCGATTGGCGATGAGCCCCCCGAGTCGTGTTGCACACGTGCTCGATGTGGAGTGGTCGGCTCGTTGGCCGGATTTGGCGGGGGGCTGCTTGGAATCGGCGGCGGCCTCATTACGGTGCCGCTCACCCAACTCATCTGCCGCATACCGCTGCGGCAATGCATCGCCATTTCATCGACCGTGATGATCTTCACAGCACTGGCAGGGGCGACATACAAGGACATCACACTTCCCGACGTGCCCGGTATCGCCGCTGATATCACCTGGTACACGCCGCTTGAAATCTCGGTCTGGTTGATACCAACCTGCTTGATCGGAAGTTGGACGGGGGCGAAGTTGACACACGTTTGGCCATTGAAGATTGT
The DNA here is from genome assembly GCA_003520025.1 of Phycisphaerales bacterium. Classification (GTDB taxonomy): domain Bacteria; phylum Planctomycetota; class Phycisphaerae; order Phycisphaerales; family SM1A02; genus UBA12567. The sequence continues at coordinate 1,892 of DOVP01000180.1, read as the reverse complement.
GCGATCCGTCTTTCTCGTGCTTGTCGCTGTGGCAGCGATCAGGATGCTGGCATGAGATCAACAATGACCGGAAGATGATCCGAAGCCTGCTTCGTATCGCTTTGCTGCAACTTCATGTCTCGAAGAGCCGGCTCCGGAAGGTCCAGCGTGTCCAGCACCACGGTCGTCCGGGGGTCGGGGCGGAGCGAACTTCCGCTGATGACGATGTAGTCAAGGCGTCCCGGTGTATAGGCTTGCCCGTCTTCTTGCCAAGTTTGCAAGCCCCGTCCGTCGGGCTGCCAGGCATCGATGATGAGCAGGTCCTCGGGCGTGTCCAGTTCCGCGATCAAGCCCTCGCCTTGGGCGATCAGGAGATCCAGCGGCAGCGAACCTCCCACGAGATTCAGATCGCCGCCAATGATGAGCCCTTGGAAGTCCCGCTCCGTCTCTGCCGACTCCGCAGCACGCCGAATGGCAAGAACCTCGCCAATTCGTTTCATATCCTCGGGGCCGTCCACCACACCGCAGCATTTCAGGTGGGCCGACACAGCCAGCACAGGACCGACCCCTGGAATATCAATGCCCAGCGCGGCGGCCCGCACATGACCATGGGATTCCCCTCGCCGCTTGATGGTGTCGAAGGCCCGCACACTCTTCGCGGGCAGCCGGGTGGCGATGCCGCTCTTGATCGTGCCGCTGCGTGGGCTGAGATCGATCGTCCAGTTGCTTCCCGGTACCGCCGCCCGCAGCACGTTGATGAAGTCTTCCCCAGTCTGTCCGTCTTCGATCTCCTGGATCAGGACGATGTGCGGCTTGATGGCGGCGAGTACACGGGTCACGACTCGCCGCTGCTTGAGCAGGTTGCCCTTTTCGAGATTCCAAGTGACAACCCGGGTCGCCCCGTCGGCTGGGGAGGGGAGCGGCGCGCTCATGGTCGGTTTCGCCATGGGTCGATCGGCACCAACGCGGGCAATGCCACGGGCTGGCTTGGGATCGGTCCACGAGAGTTCCCACGGCATCGTCGAACCAGCGACCAGATCCAGCCCCTGAAGCGTGCGAGGGAAGCAAAGTTCAAATCGATTGCTTGCGACGGTCGGCGCAAAGACAAAGCCCACCTCATCCCATGACTGCGCGCCGCGATCCGACGAGCGACGCACAGCAACACCGCTTCCGCCCTTGCCACGGCTTGGGCTGAAAAGCACTTCGAGATCAACCCCCGGAAGGGATCCCGCCATCTTGCCTGTTTCGGGGTTGTTGTCCCAGTCGAGCCGAAGCGTCATCGGGTTGTTCAATCCCTGTAGATTGACCGGTGGCCCGTTCAGACTCATCAGGAGATAGATGTGCGAGGCCGAGCCGGCACCAGTGATCGACGGAGCGGCGGCGGGCGTGTCCCACTCTTCAAAGCCGCCATCGAGTTGTACGGGTTGTACGGAGAGCGTGGCACAGGAAATGATGGCTGCGTGAATCATCCCCGCAGCGTATCGCAGCGAGGTCCAACCGAGTTCTCGATGGGGGTCACGGTGTCCTGCTGGTGAGGTTGCCATCGTCGAGGTTTGGGGTCTTCTGGGCTTCTGGAGGCATTTTTTTGGGGATTTTAGGCGTTCGGGGGCCCCTTCATGGAGCGCATCTGTCGAGGAGGCTCTTGTGAGATTCCGGGGGCGGATCTCTCCGCCACTTCTCCTCCATCAGCCGATCCACGCTTGGATCTGCCGTCATGTCCGTGTAGGGTGGACTCCTTGTTGAAGGGAACAACCCGAAGGAGAATGCCCATGTCGATGTTGTGGACCCTGCCATGTGTGATGTGCGTCGCTGCCGCCGCTCCTGCTGGACCGACCGATTCCGGACTGACGCCCGTCGAGTCTCCGTGGACCGCTCGCTACTTCAGCGAACAGCTTCCGCTTTCCGTTGACGGC
>DOVP01000100.1 GCA_003520025.1 Phycisphaerales bacterium | reverse complement strand
CGATCCACTCGGGAGTGGGAGTTGGGGGGGCGGATCCAATGCCATCAAGCACTCACAGTCTCCGAGAACCATTCAGGCCGACGGTCTTGCCAGTGGCGGTTTGGACGATCGTTTCGACTTCCAACTCAGTTCGCCACTCTTGGACGGTACCGGCGGACTCTCCATCATCGATGGAACGTATCGCGCAGTTGGAAACGATGGAAATCATTACAACATCGCGATCAATGATGGCAACAACACCTACTGGCCGGGCGACCTTCCGGCATCAAATGCGCTCGCCGATTATCTGCACGATGCTTCCGATCATCTGCCGGTGGTGGCGGACTATCGCGTGCCGCCCATACTGGACGCCTCCTTTGATGTGTGCGATCTCGGCACGGTGATCGAGGGCTGGCAACTCGATTGCTCGCTCGATATCGCCAATGCGGCATCTCCGGTAGTGCCAGAGGGAGCCGCCTCGCTGCAATGGACCATGAGCGGAACCGGTGTACTCGGGGGCAACTCCGACAGCGGTTCGCTCGACGCAGGCGAAACACAGATGTTGTCGGTCTCCGTAGACACAACCATCTCCGGCGTGGTCGATGATCAGTTGCTGCTGGAGGCCTCCGATGATCTGACGCAGCACGCTCCTGCAGCCATGTCACTCACCGGGCATGTTCTGCGGCACGCCAACCCGTCCTTCGTCAGCGATGCCGACAACGACTTCTATGTCTACTTCATCGACGTGGAACCGGACAGCGGAGATGTGGGGCTCGGCGTGCAGTTCTGGAACTACCTCTGGGACAGCGATCAGTCCCGCATGGACATCGACAACATCACCACGCCGGATCCGCCGGTGGCTTTCCTCGGTGGCAGTTGGAACAATGTCGGGCCGTTCCCGGTGTCGATGCCCTTCAGCATTGACACCACCGGACTGAGTCCCGGCACCATCGTCCGTTCAGTGACGATCTCCGTTAGCGATGAGGATCTGCCCGGCGAAGCTTCGTCGTCGCTGTATCTCACGTTCAATATCACCGTTCTCGACCCCGAGCCGGACTGTGTGGGTGATGTGACCGGTGACGGTGTCACCGATGTCAGCGATCTGCTTGCATTCCTCGAGGGCTTCGGCGGAAGTGATCCCGCGCTCGATCTCGTCCCGGATGGCATCATCGACATCAACGACATGCTGGTACTGCTGGGCGATTTTGGCTGCGGCGGCTGACTGCCTCACACTTCAATCACGGCATCTCGCGGTACCCAGCCTGTTTCACCACTGGGAAACTCGACGTGTAGCCAGAGGGGTCGTGATTCAAGAATGTCGAATTCCACGCCACGGTTGATCGGCTCGTCAAAGGTTGGTTGATAGGACTCGGCGTCTCCCTTGCGGACCGTGACGTCATCGCTGATCAGGACACCCACAGTCTGTTCCTCGCCGAACATGTCGATCGCGACGCTGCCACCGAACAGAATCGACATGACCAGCCCGGCGCCGGCCAGCCACCACTGCCCTGGTACGGTCCGTTGTTGGCGAATCGAAAGCACGCCCCAGAGCAGGATCCAGCCGACTGCGAACAGGCCGAGCCGAATTCCCAGATCCCAACTGCTGTGCCAACCGATCAGGCGATGAGTGATGGATCGGTTCGTGCCATCGGCGAATTGAGGCGAGACCAGGGTGCGGGCGTATGTGAGGTTCTCGGTCAGCCTCGCATCGGCGGGTATGAAACGCTCGGCGCGACGATACGTGGCAATGCCGTGTCCGAGTTCACCGGCCTGCACCTGCGCATTGCCGAGGTCGTAGAGGAGCGGCCCGTTGACGATGCCATCATCGATGAGCACACTCCATCGCTCTGCAGCGCGGTGAAAGGCATCGCGGGCTGCCGCTGGATCGGTATCCAACAGGGCGGTACCGGTTCGGAAGGCATCTTCCCCCTCCGAGAGGATCGTCCGCTGCTGCGCGGGCGAGAGCGGTTCCGCTTGTGCTGTCGTTGACATCACGTGCGTCAGCAGCATGGCGAGCAAGCATGTCGGAAGTACTCTCATCGCACGCAGGCCTCCATCCGTTTGGCCAACTGCCGCAGATCATCAGTTTCGGTGGGCTGAAGCGATCCGGACCCTCCGGCGTAAGTGCGGCGTTCCAGATCCTGAAGCAGCGTGCCGAGGTCTTCCGCCAATTCCTTTTGTCCGCGATGTCGAAGGGCTTGCACCGCCTCGTCACTGGTCAGACCGCCCGCGGGGAGGCCGAGCCGGTCGGCGACGTAGCCACGAAGTGCGGTAGCGGCGGCCTCGGGAGATCCTCCGGAGACCTCCAACTTGCTTGCAAGTATCTTTCCCGCCTTCCGCGCGCGGCCGCGGCGAGGGTCATCGCGATCGGCCGACCGTCGCTGCTGGAAACCGGCCAGCACGGCGAAGCCGACCGGGGGAAAGAGCAGGATGAGGACGAACCACCATGCGCCGGGTTGGACCGGCGGGGCGAGCAGCATGTCCGGATCGGTGTAGTTGGCGAGCAGTCCGCCTCGCACCGCGGTCAGTTCGGTCTGCGTCGATGAATCTGTCGCTGGCAGCACGCCTGCAACCGCCGAAGCATCGACGTGCTTGGCAGAGGTCACGCTCAGGGGAATGGGGCGGCTGAGGCTTGCGTCATAGGATCCCGTCTGCGTATTGAAGAAGGCGAACGGAATGGCTGGTATGACGGTGGACTCGACCGACATGGGGCGAATCGTCTGCGTGAAGATCTTGGTATTCCCCGAGACGACACCGCCGGGACGCTCATCCGGGACACGGAAGTGCTTGGTGAGCGACTTGTCACGTTCGAGTTTGGGCGATTGCAGCAGGTCCAGATCGCCACGCCCGTTCCCGCGGTCCGTGATGCGCATGGTCAGCGTAATCGGTTCGCCCACGACGACATCGGTCGGGTTCGCCGTGACGTCGAACGCATACTGACCGACTGCGCCCGCCCAGGTGTCTGGTTGTCCCTGCGATGGGGGCGCATCCACAAGCGTCTGGACGTCGGTCGGGCGAGCCGTGACGGGACGCGATTGCGTGATTGTCAGAGACGGGATCGGATCGAAGAAAGATGTGCGTCCCCGGCCGATCTGCATCGGGTAGTTCATGCGAACCATGATGTCGGACAGATCCAGTTTGCCGGCATGCAGCAGCGGCAGGTCCGCCTCGATGTCGTACGCATACCATCGCTCCATCTCACCGGCGGCATTCTCAACCTGGGCGATACTGATCTTCGGGAAGCGATTGCCTGTCTGAAGGGTGGTGACACTCTCCAAGAATGGTCCCCAGCGGCAGGTCTCGATCTGCACCTGTCGCCACATGTCGGAGGCGGAGAGCACACCGTCCCGGATCTGCGAGTTCTTGAACGGTTTCATCAGGATTCGAAGCGTGGCGGGCACGGTGTCGCCGAGCCATCCATGCGATGGAACGTCTTGGATTTCGGCGCGGAGCAGGTTGTCGTCATCCGAAGACAGGAATGTCAGTACGACTGGTTCGGTGGAGTAGGTCTTGTCGTCGGCGTGGAGCGTCATTGCGGGCAAGGCGTGAGGCCCCGGTGTCGCTGCGTCGATGAGATAGCGATAGGTCAGCGTCGCCTCTTCGGTGCGGCGGCCGTTGATGATTTGCACGCTTGACATGCGACTCGGCGTACCGCTTGAAGTGATATGCAGTCCGGGCACATTGGGCATCACAGGCTGTTGGTGATCGGTGATGTTCTCAAAGACCAGGCTGAGCACGATTGGGCTTCCGACCCAACTCGTGGTTGCCGACAGGCCGTGCTTGACCGTACTGGCCGCTGCACTTGTCGTGAGCCATCCGAGCAGAAGACAGATTCCCGCCACCAGCGTCGTCAGGGAATGGCGATGGGCGGTGTGCGTATTCACGTGGCGCATCGCTACCAATCCTTCCCTGTCGGGGCAACGCCGCTGCCTTCTCGTTGCTGCTTGGCGAGCCGCCGTTGGCGTTCCCGATCTCGGACGGCCTGTAACAGGCGTTCGGCCTCCTGTTTGGTCATCTTTCCCGGCTTTCGCGGGGTTCCTGCTGCGTCAGTCTGCTGCTGCTGCTGCTGCTGCTGATCTTGCTGCTGTTGCTCACCGGACTGTTGC
>DOVP01000223.1:11873-16123 GCA_003520025.1 Phycisphaerales bacterium | reverse complement strand
TGGCGGCACCGCTGTCATGCGGGCACGCACCGCTCTTGGTGCCGCCCGCAAGAAGGGCCAAGGAGATGAGAAACTCGGCGTGGACATCGTGCACCGCGCCCTCTCAGCACCGCTTCGCCAGATTGCCGAAAACTGCGGCATGGAAGGCGCGCTCGTCGCTCAGAAGATCGAAGACTCGGACGATGTCTCCTTCGGCTTCAACGCCCTCACCCGCGAGTACGGCGACCTGCTCGCCGCTGGTGTCATCGTCCCGACCAAGGTCGAACGAGTGGCACTCGAAAACGCAGCCTCGATCTCGGGTCTGCTGCTCACCACCGATTGCGCCATTACCGACGCCAAGCAGGACAAACCGGAGGCAGCTGCCCCAGACATGTATTGATCGCGGCCAGCGACGGCGATGAGAGCCGGGAGTCGGGAATCGGGAGTCGAACAGATGACCGAGTTCCGGCTCCCGGCTGTTGTTCTCCCATTCCTCTCCCCGCGTGCCGAGGGGGTGAAGATGGATACCTCAATCCTGACAACCGACTACAGTGCATCGGATGTCATCGGGCAACAAAAAACCTTCCAGCAAACGTGGACGGCGCAGTCGGCGGGATCGGCATCATCGAGATTCGCATGCGGATTCAGAGACACTGAGTCCGATTCCGGAGCATCCCGATGTTCCAAGTGAGCCAGCGACGCTGATTGAGGATCAGGAAGGGCTCGCTGAAGTTGTCTCGCATCTCGCATCGCATGAACTGGTGGCCTACGACACCGAATTCATCGGCGAGGAGACCTACTACCCACAGCTCTGCCTCGTGCAGGTCGGAAGCCGGGAGCGGGTGTATCTGATCGATCCCTTTGCCGTTGGGGATCTGTGCCCGTTGTTTGAGGTGCTTGCCTCCCCAGATCGAATCATGCTCGTACACGCCGGGCGGCAGGACCTCCAGATCATGTCCCGCCTGCTTGGCCGCCCCGCCGAATCGGTCGTCGATACGCAGATCCTCGGCGGTTTGGCTGGCCTCCCATGGCCATGCTCGCTGACCAAGTCGGTTCAGTGCGTGATCGATGCGCCGACGCCGCCGGGCATGACGTTCACCGCATGGGATGCGAGGCCGCTCTCGAAGCGTCAACTTCGGTACGCCGCCGATGACGTGCGGTACTTGCCGGTGCTGCACGACTTCCTTGCTGGCCGGATCGCCGAATATGGTCATCAAGAGTGGGCCGATGCGGCCTGTGTTGCCTTCGAAGATCCACAATGGCACCTCACCGATCTGACGAGTCAGCAGCGGAAGATCGAAGGCACTCGCAGATTCAGGCCCGTCGAACGACGAATCCTTCGACAACTCGTACAGATGCGGGATGAGATTGCTCGGGACGAAGATCTGCCTCCTCGCTCTGCCGTCCCCGACAACGTGCTGCTTGCAATCACACGGGATCGCCCAAGTTCCAACGAGGCAATCGCGAATCTCAAAGGCATGCCACGGTCGATTGCGAGTCGCCACGGGCATCGATTGATCGCTGCCATCGAAACAGGTCGCGAGGAGGCCGACACGCCGCAGCCTCAGCGAATCCGAGAGGAGTCCCCCGTGGACCGTGTCGCCATCGACGGTCTCTGGCATGCATTCTCCGCGGCGGCCATCGGCGGAGGCGTGTCGCCAGCACTGGCACTCTCGCGTTCGGAACTGGCCAGTTGGTATCTCGGTGACCGCGCCGGAACCCCCGGAAAAACACCGTGGCAGCAGGACATCGTTGCCTCGCTGCTCAAGCCGCTGCTCTCGGGCGAGCGTACACTGGCCTTGGAGTGGCGAGACGATTCGCTTCGGCACGCCACGCACGATTCTATGACGAAGGACAGCACCCACACACCATGAGCAGAGAGCGGATTGTCACGGCTGAGCAGCACCCGTCGGACCCAACCGATTCCAGTGGCCCGGCCCCCCGTCCTCGCACGCTTGAGCAGTTCGTTGGCCAGCCGCAATTGCGAGAGCGGCTCTCGATTGCGCTCTCGGCAGCGAAGGCCCGCGGCGACTCCATGGAACATCTACTCCTGCATGGACCACCCGGACTGGGCAAGACCACGATCGCGCACATCGTGGCTGAGGAAATGGGAACGCAGGCATATGTCACCTCAGGGCCTGCCCTGACCAAAGGCGCCGATTTGGTCGGCACACTCACCCGCATGCAGCCAGGCGATGTGCTGTTCATCGACGAAATCCACCGGCTGCCCGCGGCCGTCGAAGAATACATCTACCCGGCGATGGAAGACTTCAAGATCGATTTCACACTTGACGGTGGCATGCACGCGAGGGTCGTGACCTATCAGCTCAAACCGTTCACGCTCATCGGCGCTACCACTCGTGCCGGACTCCTGACGGCGGCACTTCGCAGCAGGTTCGGCATTGCGCACCGACTCGATTTTTATGACCCCAATGACTTGACCCTGATCCTTGAGCGGGCCGCTCTGCGAATGGGAATCAATCTCGGACAAGAAGCAGCGCGTGTTCTCATGTCGCAACGCAGCCGCGGCACCCCCCGTATTTGCCTGCGGTTGCTGCGGCGAGTACGAGACTTCGCTGACGTCCGTGCTTCGGGCACCATCACCGCCGATATTGCCGCCGAAGCATTGCGGCTTGAAGGTGTGGATGAACTGGGGCTGGACACGCTCGATCGGGCGTACCTGAGGGTGCTCGCCGACACCTACGAGGGCGGTCCGGTGGGCCTTGAGGCGATTGCCGCCACGCTCGGCGAAGATGCGGGGACGCTCGAGGATGTCGTCGAGCCATATCTGCTCCAAATCGGCCTTCTGGCAAGAACGCGGCAGGGGCGGCAATTGACCGCCGCTGGAAATACCCTTGCCGGCCGTCCACAGACCGATAAGAGGCTTTTTGAGTAGAAAACGAGGGGGCAAATACCATCCCCGGGGGTTCACTTCAGAGCAGCAGTTCGGCGTTACCCCTATAGATGGTGCCCGATCCCATTTTTCAAGAGCAAGTTTTTTTCACGTTTCTCTCCCCAAGAGTTGACATTACCCTCTGCTCCCTGCATTCTGTAGATGGCCAGTTTCGCCCCTCGGGGCGAAGGTATACAACGAGATGGGCACTGGTCGCACGTCTTTCGCCCATCCATATGGGTCCGAACCATTGGATCTGACAGAGTCACGCGTGGGGCGGGACTGGGTTGTTGTCCGCCGTTTGGTGTCACAATGCCCCAATCGAGCCACGCCGGCTGGAAATGCCGGTATGCTGATACGACTCGCTCGGATGCGCAGGAAAGGGTCCGAATACACCCGCTCGATGGTCGATCGGGGTCACCTCTGGAAGGTATCTCACGCATGAACACTCCCAAACGAACTGGTTTCACGCTGGTTGAGTTGATGGTGGTCGTCTCGATCATCGCTCTGCTCATCGGCCTGATTCTTCCCGCCGTACAGTCTGCAAGGTCTGCGGCGCAGCTCAATACATCCAAACAGAACGCCAAACAGATTCACACGGGAGCCGTCGCCTATGAGACGAAGTACACCAAGTTGTGGACCGGTGTTCCTGAGAACCTCGCTGAGTACGACTGGAACGTCATGCAACAGGGCGGCGCACCAAGCCCGATGTTCACAAGAGGCGTCACCGCCGCGCAGGCTCTGAACCGCTGGGTGGGCATCACCGCCGGCAGTACCGGCTACGTCGATCAAAGCCTCGGTGTGAACTGGGGCGAGGGCGGCGAGAACTGGAGTTTCTCATGGGCAGGGTCTGGCTGCTTGGAGATGATCCTTCCCTACTGCTGGCACTCTGGCGATCAGTACGCGGGCGGACTGACCGTCAAAACGGAGAGCGGTACCGTCGAAGACCGCAATTTGGGCACGTTCCGATTCCTCAACGCCTATCAAATGTCCCGAGAACTCGGTGGCCCGTCGGCCAAAATGTACTACGCCCCGAAGGACACCGCCATGACGGATGTCCTTCGCAAGAACGAGTGCTTCGACAACGTGATGGACATGTGTGACGTGAGTGAAGATATCCACTGGGCTGGCAATCCTGGCGCCCTCGGCATCGGCGGCGACGGCACCATGAACGGTCTTCCCAGTTCATACTGCATGTCACCTGTCAACATGATGTCTCCGAAGGTCTACGGCAGCAGCGGATTCGCCGATCCCATGACCTTTGCCGGTGGCTTCCGCCAGCCTTCCTTTGGCATGGCGAAGTACTCCAATCTCAAAACCTTCCTGTGTGAGCACCACATGCTCCAGAACAACTCCTGGGACTGCGCCCCCCCGCCGA
>DOVP01000223.1:0-11479 GCA_003520025.1 Phycisphaerales bacterium | reverse complement strand
CCCCATACCTGTTCAATGCCCACTATGACTCAGAGCCCGTCGTCGCCATGATGGACGGATCGACTGGCGTGATGGCGATGCACAAGACTCGGCAAGGCGATGCAGAGACCTCCTCCAGTGGCGGCCTCTGGTTCCGTTCGGGGCCAAACGGCCCTGCGGCCTACCACCTCGACCATGGTCGGTGGACCACTGGCAGTGGCAACTGGGATTCCGGCAGCATCTCCTCCTCAGGAGCGCATACCCACACACGCAACGGCATTCGAGGCCGAGACTACCTCGGCAACTAATTCCTTGAGGTTCATCTGATTTTCCCGAACCGGGACGAGCACGCTCGTCCCGGTTCTTTTTCGGGTGTCGCAGGCCGGGAGCCAAGAGGCCGCCCACGCGGTCCGACTCCCGTAGAATGACGGGCCCATGGCTGATATCACGTCCGATTCACCGACCTCCGCTCCTGTTCACACAGGACTCGCCTCCATGATCGGAAATACCCCGATGCTGGAGGTCAACCAGATCGATACGGGGCCATGCAGGCTGCTGCTCAAACTTGAATCCCAGAATCCCGGCAGCTCGATCAAGGACCGCATCGCGTTGTCGATGATCGAAGCCGCCGAGCGTTCGGGTGCTCTCGCGGCAGGCGGACACATCATCGAGGCGACAGCCGGAAACACAGGCATCGCACTGGCACTGGTCGGGACACTCAAGGGCTACTCCGTCACCGTCGTCGTACCGGACAAGATGAGCGAGGCGAAGATCGCCCACCTCCGCGCGCTCGGCGCCAATGTCACCATCACGCGATCCGATGTGCAGAAAGGTCACCCCGACTACTACCAAGACGTCGCAGCCCGAATTGCCTCGGACACTGGCGGCTTCTATGTCAACCAGTTCGAGAACGCAGCAAATGCCCAAATCCACTTCGATACAACCGGGCCGGAGATCTGGCAGCAAACCGGCGGCGATATCGACGCCTTCATCGGTGGTATCGGGTCTGGTGGAACACTCGCGGGCGCCGGGCGCTTTCTGAAGGACAAGAACCCAAACCTCACCATCGTGCTCGCCGATCCGGCTGGTTCAATGCTCACGCCGCTCATCAACGAGGGCAAGCATGTCGAAGCGGGAAGTTGGCTTGTCGAAGGAATCGGCGAAGACTTCGTGCCGGACGTTGCGGACCTGAGTCTGATCGATGAAGCCATCGCCATCGATGACTGTGAGACGTTCATGGCAGCCCGCGACCTGCTGCGACATGAAGGTGTCTTGGCAGGATCCTCCACCGGCACTCTGCTGGCCGCGTCGCTGCAGTGGTGCCGACGCCAAAGCGAACCCAGGACCGTCGTGTCCTTCGTCTGCGACCACGGATCGAAATACCTCGGCCGCATGTTCAACGACTTCTGGATGCGAGATCAAGGCTTCATTGAACGGGAGGCCACCAACGATCTGCGGGATCTCATTAATCGCCGACATGAAGAGCACGAGGACTACACGCTCACGCCGGACACACCGCTCATGCAGGCCGTCAAAATGATGCGGCTCTATGACGTCAGCCAAATGGCGATACTCGACACAGACGGGACGTTGCAGGGCATTCTGGATGAATCCGATGTCTTACTTGCCATTACTCGCGACTCGAAGGCGTTCAAGCATCCGGTCAGCCAGTACATGAGCAGACGGCTTGAAACGGTGTGCCCGGAAGATTCGATCGATGCATTGCTGCCGATATTCAGCAGCGACCGTATTGCGATCGTCGTGGACAAAGGGAACTATCTCGGGCTCATCACCCGCATCGATCTCATCAACTACCTTCGCAAACGGATGGCTACCTGACCATGAGTACCGATTCAAAGCGGCTCGCCACCATGGCGGTGCACGCCGGACAGGCTCCATGCCCCACCACCGGCGCCGTCATGCCACCTGTTTACCTCAGTTCCACCTACGCTCAGTGCTCGCCCGGCGAGCATCAAGGATTCGAATACACCCGCAGTCACAATCCAACACGCTACGCCCTCGAACGCTCGATCGCCCGGCTTGAGAGCTCCACACTGGAGGAATCGGCTGATGTGTCCTTCGGGGGGTTCGCGTTTTCCAGCGGCCTTGCCGCCATCTCCTGTCTGCTCGACACGCTCACCGCAGGTGATCATGTGCTGGCGATGGACGATCTCTATGGCGGCACACACCGGCTGTTTGGACAGGTGCGAAGCCGCTCACAAGGCATCCAGTTTGACTTTGCCGACCTCGCCGATCCGACCGCAATCCAAGCAGCCATTACCGAGAAGACACGACTGATCTGGGTGGAGACGCCGACCAATCCGATGCTCAAAGTAGCGGACCTCGCAGCCATCGCCACCATCGCCGCAGAGCGGGGCATTCTGTGCGCCTGCGATAACACGTTCGCGACACCAATCCTGCAGCGGCCGATGGAATACGGCTTCGATGTCGTCATGCACTCGGCCACCAAGTACCTCGGGGGACACAGTGATGTGGTGGCCGGCATCCTCGTCACCGGAAATGCCGGCATTGCTGAGCGGATTCGATTTCACCAGAACTCAGTCGGTTCGATTCTGGGGCCGTTCGACTCCTATCTCGTCCTGCGAGGCATCAAGACGCTCGATTTGCGAATGCGGCAACACTGTCACGCTGCGTCCCGAATTGCGTCCATGCTCGATGCCCACCCCAAGGTTCGCAAGACGATCTACCCGACGCTGCCAAGCCACCCGCAATACGAACTGGCAAGCAGGCAGATTCAGATCGACGGAACGCCCGCCGGCGGAGGCATGATCACCATCGACCTCGATACAGACCTTGCCGGTTCACGCCGCTTCTTGGAATCTATGCGGGTCTTCACGCTCGCCGAATCGCTCGGTGGGGTCGAGTCGCTGGTCAATCACCCCGCCATCATGACGCACGCCTCGGTCCCGGCAGAGAACAGAGCAGAACTTGGCATCAGCGATACGCTGGTCCGCCTCTCAGTAGGCATCGAAGATGAGACTGATTTGCTTGAAGATCTGAAGTCAGCACTTGAGGCGATCTGAGCAAAGGAGAGGGATACCGTGCCGTTGTATGAATACCGATGTGCTGAGGACGGGGAGTTGATCACCCTGCTTCGTTCAATGGACGAGGCGGATGACCCGGTGACCGACCCAAGTAGCAGTGGACGCACCTTCGAACGTGTACAGAGTCTTTTTTCGACGGATCGCCCAGCCGAGGAGGCCGGCGGTGGTGGCGGATGCTGTGGTGGCGGGTGTAGTTGCGGAAAGGGATCTGGCGCCGCAGGCTGAACCCTCAGGCTCGCTTTCTCACCGGTGGCAATTCCTGCATCGCTGTTGCCTGCTCATTTTCCCGCTGAATGGCCTCATGCAACTCCTTGCGATAAACACAGATGGCGGTTGGCGCATCAATCCCGATTCGGACCTTGTCGCCCCGGATGTCGATCACGGTGATCTGTATGTCGTCGCCAATCACGATGGACTCGTCGCGACGCCGTGACAGCACAAGCATGTCACATCTCCTGTATTGAGAAAGGGGTCAGGCGGACACACATTCCCGCTGGACCGGCTGTTGGAGCCGGGCGATTTCCCGGCGCGTGGTCCACCGCTGATCGGAGAGCACAATCTGCATACCACGGCGGTTCCGCAGGTTGATGACCAGCGGTCCCTGTAAATTGGCCGTCAACATGTCGTCGTACTTGTTGACAATCACAAAGACCCTCGCATCACAAACCGATTCGAGATCGAGCAGATCCATGTGTTCACGCCGCACGGTGGCCTCGTACTCGTCGCACCAGCGGGTCGGATCTGTCACAACGAAGGCCAGTTCGGCCGAATCAACCGATTGCAGCCAGTAGAAGATCCCATCCTCGTCAGGTTGCAACAACGCAAAGCGTGTGTAACTCGAAAAACCGAGAAGCCCTGCGGGGAAGTCCATCAGGCGGTCGTTGCCGACTTCCACAGTCCCAAATCGCGTCGTCTGGACGTGCATCACTCGTCCCTCGTGGCCAGCGCCTCCTGCGACCCGCAGATCCCGAAGGGACACGGGCAGACATCCTGTCTCTCACCACGAATCCGGCCACCGCGATTCGAAGCAACACCGGCGAGCAGTCCACCACCTGCCGGCGATCCTTCTTCGGTCCGACCGCCGTCCTCACTCCAACCATCCACCAACGTCCGAAAAAACAACCCCCCTTTCCCTCTTCTGCTTTCGGGAGAGCGGGAACTGGTGTTCACCGGTTCAACTGCGGTGGCCGCGCATCCGCCGCCCGCCTCAGGTCCTCAAACTTCCAAGCCGCGCCAACGCCACAGGCAACAACACCAATACAGGAAGCGCCGAGCCAAGCAGCGGACTCAGTCCGGGAATCGGAACCAACATGATGCCCGCCGCCACGAAATAGATCGGCAGGACCACCCCGGCGCAGATGATGGCCTTCAAAAACAAACCGCTTGGCAGACGGTCCAGAAAGAAGGGGAGTCCGACCATCAACACCAGCACATTGAGCAGTACCACGGCGAATCTGGTCACGGAACTCCGCCGCAGTGATTCGGCATCGCGTGAATCGGGCCACTGCAGCATTTCATTGATCTGTCCAAGCGAAAGCATTCCGGCCACCTGACCATACCGACGCATTGTCAACATGGTCGGCGAGAGGTCGGTACCAACACGCTCCGCCGGGCGGGTCGTCGTCGAGCCACTGCCATCCGCCGAAATGTGTACCACTTGACCACCATCCAGAATCCACTCGGACGTCGGTGCGTTCCAATGGGCGGACGTCGCCCAATACCGACTGGTGGCACGGCCAGACTCATCACGCATGATAAAATTCGGCTGCGTCAAGACACCAGATCCTGGGTCGAAGGATGCTGCCTGCAACAGCATTCCAGAAGCGTCGTCGGTGAACTTCACAGGAAATGCATCCACCGCTTCTTGGCTCGCATGCTGGTGCGTCCGAAGCAGCAGCGGCGCGATCTGTGGCAAGATGAGTTCCTGATTCGCGATCTGAAGCACACCCAATCCCATGGACACAACAATGAAGGGCATGGCAATACGACGCAGACTCACACCACTTGCCACGATAGAAACGAGTTCTCGATAGCGGCTCATCTGCGCGAGCGTGAAACATGCAGCACCGACCATCACGATCCCATACAGCCACGCGTAGAACTGAAAGACTTGCGGCAGGTGATAATTGGCCGCGAATCCCAACGCCACGATCAGCCTCCAGAACCATGACGAGTCCTCGCCGATTTTTCTGACCGCCAACTCGGTGAACTCGTCCAGGTTCAAGATGATGTCGATCGTCGCGGCGAAGAGGTACAGCACTGCGAACAACAGGACGAAGTTCAGCAGCACCCTTCCGACGATGTATCGATCGATCCGCGTCATGGGTTCAGTGCCGAGCCAGCCTCCGCCACCCGAAGCCGATGATGAGCAGCAATACGACGTTGCCGCTCCACATGAGCGCGAGTCCTCCGCCCACATCGCCCTGACGCATGAATCCGCTCCCCCCCGAGATCAGCACCAGATTGAGCAGCGCCGGAACAAAGGCGACCAGGTAGATCAACAGTGGCTGAGCATGCCGCATGTTCATTGCCAGAATCGCGCCAAGGAGAGGCAACAGGCCCGCCGTAGCCGCTACAGCCCACCGACGCCACAGCCTGCTGACCACCTGCCCATGCAGACTTGCCGTTTGACTCTCAATCTGATTGAGCACACGCCGTACTTCGGGGGCACCATCCGCCTCAGCGTGAGCGAGTTCGAGCAGGGCTGCTGGTGTTTCCACCGCTGGCGGCTCGGGTCCGTTCATCGGCTTCAGATTGCCCACAAGGACAGCGGCGCGGTGATTGGGCCGGCCCGCGTCAGGAGGGTCCTCGACGGTGACATCCTGCATGCTGATGACCAGCCGCCGATCCAGTCCACCAAAGCCGCCCTCCTCGACGGAGATCGTTGCCACCGCTGGCAGAAATACGCGAAGCGTGTCGCCAAGAGCGGTCCGCTCGCTGATTCGAACCGGAACGGCCTTGTTCCCTCGCAATCTGCCATTGCGTACATTCTTGGCTTGGACTCTCCAGCGATGCCCTGTCTGATCGGCTGCGGGAATATCTATGTGCCCGTAGTCCGCCAACTCCTCACCGATGGCCTTTCGCTGCGCCGCCTGTCTGATCGCATCTTCCAACTTCTCATAGAGCGACTGGATGGCTGGATACCGCGACGGATCGGCATCCACCGCGAGCAGTTCGGATCGGGTCATCGCCATTGGCTCGGTCCGTTCGGGAAGCGGCACCGGCACAGCATGCGTCGGCTCCAACCGCGGGAAACCCCGAAGGCTGCCAGCTGCGGAGTCCCATGACACCGCATCATCCATGGCTAGTCGGATCAGTACGATGCCCTCACGCTCATAGAGATCCAGTACCGCCCCGGCCGCGGACACATCCGACTCGATACCACCCCGGCGGTCGAGTTTGGCCGCCACCATTCGCCGCAGTTCGATCCGCTCGTCGGCATGCGATGCCGCCGGATTCGGCAGCACTCGCATCGACTCCGCCCAAATCTCCATGTCACCAAATCGAACGGGTTTGCCATGCTCGACCGCATGAGCCAACAACGCCGTAACGTCTCCGGCGATCACGCGTCCTATGACAGCGTACGCCCGTGGAATCGCCACCTGTACCAACAGCACCATCACCAGCACCAGCAGCACACCGATCGCCATGACCGGTGTCAGGATGGTGCGGTACCGCAGCCCGACCACCGCCATCGCCATGACCTCGTTGTCGGTGACCATGCGGTGCAGCACGATGGTGGCCCCGAATCCAGCCGCAAAGGGCAGGGCGTACTGCATCATCGGGACGAGTGAGAGCCCGACGTACTTGATCGCCTGAGCGGCCGAAAGTGGCGCATCGCCTGCAAGAGGCTTGATGATGGCTCCGAATGCCGTCACGACGGCCAGCACGGCAGCTGTAAAGAAGATGACGCGAAGCAACTCGATCAAACTGTGTTTGTAGAGCCGGAGAGGCATATGGGTAGTATCCCCGACCGGAGCTCTCCGCGTAGGGTGATCGCCAGATTCGCCTGTGCCGATTATGCGGTCTGCGAGCGGAGTGATCTTGCGGCGAAACCCGCTGTTCACTGGGCAGCAGCGGCCACCAATCCGACCTTGAAGTGATGGCGTGTGATCCCACGAAGACCGCTGTGATTCCCGCATCAACGCATCGGCCCCACCGCCGCGGAATCACCCTGCTCGAAACGCTGCTCGCAACGGCTGTGCTGCTGATCGTCGTGACTGCGGTCATGTCCGCGCTCGCTGCGGGACGGGCCCAGTCTGAGGAGGCCAAACAAGTCGTTTCCGCCACACTCGCCGCCGAAATGCTGATGGCCCGCGTCACATCGGTGCAGCCCGAATCCTTCCAGACTGGGGGAGCCTGGGCGGCCCATTTTACGACCTCCGTAAGCAGCGGCGGCTGGAACGGCCACGCCGAAGAAGCCGGTAAGATCCGCGCAGGTCGCGATCTGGCCCTGCCTCTCCTACCAGACGGATACCAGAACCTCACGCTGCATGTGAGCGCCGCTGAACAGACCCAACTCATTCCCCCTCCCATCGCCACGGCGATCGAGGGCGTAGAGGTCGCAGTCGAGGCATATGCCTTGGACGATCGGATGGTCACCCGCCTCGTTCGTTTTCTCCCGATGCCGCAGACGCTGGCCGGAGCAGGGCCATGAGACAATCAGCCCGCGGCATGACATTGCTGGAAATGATGTTGGCGATCGCCGTGATGGGCCTCGTTGGCCTCGGCACGACCGGCATGATGTCGGCACTCACCACCGGTATGGTCGAGCAACACGATGCACGTTCCTCGATGCTGCGAGCGGGCCTCTCTCAGGCGCGGTTCTCATCCTATGTCTCGCGATGCCGCTGCCTGCTGGATCTGGAAGAGACTCAACTTGTGCTCTGGCTTGAGGATGCCGACGGCGACAACGCCATTGACGGCACCGAAGTACGGTGGATTTCGTGGGAGGCCGCCATCGGAGCAGTGACGATTCGATGGGTCGCCGACGAAACAGGCGGCATTCTTGAGGACCCGTACGCCGATCCTGCCAATGTCGACTGGTGGTCGGAACTTGCAGGACTCCAACAGATGGCCGGATTGAAATCCGGATCGCTCACGCTCGTGAGCGGTGTGGCGGGCTGGACTTTCGCAACCGATCTGTTGACCAGTCCCGATGCGCGCCGAGCCGAAGCCATGAATCGCCGCACAGTGGAAGCTACCTATGAACTGGACATCGCCGACACCCGCATCGAGCATTGCCTCGGCGACTCAATTCGCATGCACGACCCGCCCGATGGAGGTGACTCATGACCCGACGCCACACTCGCTGCCGCCGAGGCGCCGCAATGTTGATGGTGCTGGTCGCCATGGCCACCGCCATGACGCTGGTTGTCGGATGGCTCGCTTCGCAGGACAACTCGGCGCTGGTCGCCTCGAATGCGACCCGGGCAGCGTCAGCAAGAGCCTCAGCCCAGTGCGGCTTGGAACTGGCCGTCGCCCTGCTCCAATCCGAAGCCCCTTGGCAGACCGCCCATCAGGATGGCTGGATTCTGCAGGCCTACCCGCTTGGCGAGGCCGTGGTCGATCTGCGATTGATCGACGAAACCACCGGTCTGCCACCGAACGAAACAACCAACCTTGTCCGAATCGAATCGACCGCCCGCACTGACGCCATGGTGCAGTCGGCCAAGGCGTTGGCGACGGTGCACCCCTTCGATAATGAGTCCATGGCAGACCTCTCGGGATACGCAGCCTTCGGTAGCAGCAGCCTTGCTGTCTCGGGGGCTTCGCGGATCCGCTCCTGGGAAGGCTCCGGGATGGGCGAGCGGGTGCTGGCCTCCCTGGGCTCAACTTCCTTCTCAGGGCGAACCCGCCGTGATCTCGAAAGCAGCGATGTGTGTCTGCATGTCGATGACGCCACCACATGGGGCTCGGCGGGCGACTTCCGCGGCACTGCCCTGCCGACCATCCTCGGTCCGATGGGGCTCGGCCTCGTGGATCTCCCTTCTTTGCCGGATCCGATCGATCCGGGCGAGAACGATACCGAAACCGAAGATAACCGGCATGGCTGGCGAGCCGGCAACAATTGGTCCAACGGAAACAACTGGCTCGGCAACTTCGGATTCAATGGTGGATCGGGCGGCTCATCCGGCACCACCATCAGTGCCTACCAGGCCATGAACATCAACGATGACCTCAACGCAGACGGCGACCTGCATCTGGATTGCAACGCAACCCTTCGAGTCGAAGGAGAGACAACCATCTTCATCTCGGGCGACTTGACCATGGAACGGGACAGCGCGATCGAACTCACGGACACCGCCACGCTGACCATCGTGGTCGGCGGCGACGTAGACATCGATGGAGCCATCATCGGCGGCCCGCAGTCCAACCCACCTTGGTGGGGTATCTGGAAGGCCCGGCACATCGACTGGATCGATCCGCAGCGCATTCGACTGGTCACAGCCGCCGGCGCCACCCCTGCCTCGTGGACCATTTCCAACTGCAGCCTCGTGCAGGCTGTCATCGAAGCGCCAACCGCTGAAATCGATCTCAATCGCGCGACCATCCTCGGGCGGCTTGCCGGTGAGCACATTTCTATCCAACGGGGTGCTCGCCTCTACTTTGATCATCATGCCGCGAGCGACCACGGTCTCAAAGCGGTTGCTGACGTGGTCGATCGGCTCGATCTCATGGATCTACGTCCCGACGGTCTCGACCAGTTCGGTCGCGAGGAGATGATTTCCCGGCTTGAAAACCTGCTCGATCGCCCCCGCGGCGTGGCAGCCACCGCTCCAATCGACGGATGGTGGATGCACCGCCCCTTCCCGGTCGAATCGACCATGACCCGCTGCGGTGGTGATGTCACCAGATGGGAAGACGCCGTCATCGCCTCGGCCGATACGACAGGACGAGTGACGCCATGATGCGACGAGGCATGACATTTCTGGAATTGATGATCGTTGTCGTCATCTTCGCCATCACCGCGGCAATGACGCTGCCTTTGTTCATCGAACAGGAGTCGCTCACAGCAACGGCTACGGCAAGGCTGCTCTCGTCGGACCTTGAGCATGCGCAGGCACTGGCACTTTCACGTCCCGAACAGCGGATCGCCTTGGCTGTCGATGCTGACGGTCTTGGATGGCGTATCGTCGATGCAGATGCGCCGATGATCGCGATCGTGGACGCCTATGATGATGCGCACGCTGGCCGAAAACTTGCAGTCCGTTTCGGTGAGGGACGCGCTGCGATCAGCGAGGGCGTCGTGCTCACACCGGGCGGACACATGGTCGTCTTTGACCCATTGGGTGGCTTGGAGATCCCGGGCGGAAACGCAGAGCAACTGACGGTGCACGCCGGCGAAGCGAACACGCTGGTCAGCGTAGACCCCGACACCGGGTTCATCACTCTCGACTGATCGACTCGTCCACGATGGCAGCGCCAACGAGCCGTCCGTCGGCTCCTCGCCCCGACGCATCCCGAATGAACGGACCGCTCGCCCCATCGAAGTGCAGCAGCAGAAGCGTATCTGCATCCTCCACATGCCGCGTGGGCGGCGTGATCTCGCTGCCGGCATATCGAGCCGCAGATGAGAGGCGAACTTCGTCCAGCACTCCGCTCATTCCGGAATTCGCTCTGCCATTGCCATCGACATCCCCGCCTACGATCAGAGGATGTGGGTTCCGCTTCCGAAGGCCGGACGCCTCGGCACGGCCGACCAGCAGACCATCGACGTAGAGTCGAACCTCAGCACCGTCATACACGCCTGCAAGATGCTGCCAGCGTCCAGGCTCCAGTTGCCGCTCCGATTTTACCTCACGGTACGCCCCGTCGAGAAACACGTAAAAGGAAGGATGCCAGTCACTGGCGAACAATCCATACTCCGAGCCCTCGGTTTTTGCGACCACGCCACGACGACCAGCGAGATCATCCGGCAGCACCCACGCTTCGAGCGTCAATGGGCCGTCATCGAGCGGTATTGCGTCGGAGGGAATCACCGCGGCATCAGTCCCACCGGCCGTTCGCAACGCGCCGCGGCCGGTGGGCTTGGGCAATCCGCTTGCAACCACCTCGAACGGATGATCGAGATTCGGAATCTCCCAACTTCCCGCCGCATCGGAAAATGTCGCCGTCGCGGTCAGGCTCGGAATCGACCAAGTCGCATCGAGCGGGCCGGGGTGGTGCAGTTCGAAAGGGATCTCGATGGCCTCACCCGGCCTGAGTATCTCGTGCAAGTGATCGGGGCGAATGGACCACCGCGAATCGGTGTTCGATGCTGCCACCGTCCATGTCACGACTGCATCGGACGGGTTCTGAAGTCGCACCGGCACGGTCGCTGACACGACACCATCGGCGCTCACGGTGAGCATCTCAGCTGCCTCGGGGCCTCCTGCGATGAGCGCCTCCACGCCTGCGATGTGCGACACGGTCATGCCGCGGGGATCGACCAC
>DOVP01000140.1 GCA_003520025.1 Phycisphaerales bacterium | reverse complement strand
CTCGCGAGCGAGTGGACGCGGCCATCGAGGCACTGGAGCGTGCGATCGAACTTGATGCGACAGATTCAGAAGCCCACTACTGGTTGGGAAGGGCGCATCTGGACAAGGGCAGCATGATCGGCGCTTTGCGCCAGTGCGAGCAACTCGAGGCCATCGACTCGACGCTGGCCGCTCGGCTCAGAGCCCATGTCTATTGATTAGCCATGTTGCTTTCGCAACTGCTTCGCGACTGAGGCGGTCGCTGCGCCCCGGGCAATGAGATCGATGCCAAGCAGGATCAACAGCAGATAGGCTGTCCAGTCCTTCTGGAACCACAGAAAAAAGATACCCAATGCGATCGTGATCAGTCCGTGGGCTAGGGCGATCTTCCACCATCGTTGGTGTCGGTTGGCCAGCCCGATAGATGTCTCGATGATGCCGCGCATCAGCACAACGACGCCAACTGTGAGTGCGATCGCTTTCAATGACTCGGTCGGCCAGATCAGCAGGATGACGCCGATGACAAACGGCACAATGCAGGCGAGCCATGTAGTCGGGCTGAATCGATTTGCTGTCGAACTCATCCAGAGTTTGGCGCCGATTGCAATCGCCGCGACACTCAGTAGGGCTCCGAGTCCACGGATCAGGCCGCTATCCACGTCATTAGATGGAATGATCAGAAATACGCCGAGCAGGATGAGAAGAATGCCGTCCAGCATGATCATCCAGTGCCCCCCCTGAGGCGAGGTATCGAAGTTCTGTTGGTTGACGATCTTGATGGGTGTGTCCTTGCTCATTAGGGAGTTCCGTTCAGGTGGCGTCAGCGTTGTCCAACCCCAGATCGGACCGCAGTTGTGAGATGTGTTCGGGCTCACCGATGACGATGACACGATCGCCTGCCTCAAATACGGTGCGTCCAGTGGGAATGATGCGTTCTCCATCGCGGTAGACCAGCGCGACGAGGATGTCGTCCGACAAGCCGAGCGAGGCGATGGAACGGCCGATCCAAGTGCCGGGCAAGGTATGCGGGGCGATTGAGAGTGTAAGGCTGTGCTCGCTCCGTAGCAGCGCCTCCTTGAGTTCGGCCGGTCCGGCGGCTGCGTTCCATCGCTCCATGAACCCGTCCTGCTCGACGGCTCCGGCGAGGTTGGCGAGCAGTCGCAGATGCTGCGCAGGATCATCCTCTGGACTCGCCATGAAGAACAGAGCGCGGACATCTTGGGATGTGCCAGATCCTGGGACACCTGCTCCAACGGTGATCTCCATTCCGTCAGCACATCTGACCAAGACGAGGTGTGATCGTTTCAGTCCTTCCAGCCGTAGGTGGGGCAGGGCGACACTTCCCATGACAGGTGTGGCGCCGACCTGTGTTCCTTCAAGGAACCCGCGGTTGAAGTGTTCGGAAGAGCGACCCGTATCTGTGGACATCGCGTTGGAGACGAGCATCGCGAGTTCTTCGAAGTTCGTCTCAGATGGCGCTTCGATGACGCGGGCGCGAGCGATCGTCTTTTCGAACGGGTCATCCGGCCGAAGTCCTTTGTCCTTGATGATGCCTCGCAACTCGGCGTCCAGTGGGTCGAACCGACGTTCGCCGAGCCGCGCGAATACATGGAAGATGGCGCCGTACCGA
The DNA here is from genome assembly GCA_003520025.1 of Phycisphaerales bacterium. Classification (GTDB taxonomy): domain Bacteria; phylum Planctomycetota; class Phycisphaerae; order Phycisphaerales; family SM1A02; genus UBA12567. The sequence continues at coordinate 1,389 of DOVP01000140.1, read as the reverse complement.
TCGATCTTTGAGGCCGCATACAACTGAAACCACACCACGGAGATGACGATCATGCCGACCGCGAATAGTATCGGAATCCATCCAAGAAACACGATGGCTGTAACGCACAATGCGATGCCGACCAGCGGCACCAGCGGATACAGGGGAACTCTGAAGCCCGGATCGTAGGAGGCCAGGTGGCTCTCCCGCATGACGATGACGGCGGCTGAGAGTGCTGCAAACAGCAGGAGTTTAAGTGTTCCGGCATACTTCGCAATGACCAGCGGATCGAGCAGGAGCACTTCGAGCACGATGACCAAAACGGTCGCGACAATCGCCGGCATCGGAGTTCCGAACCGTCCGAGCTTTCGGAAGACATTCGGGAAGATGTGATCCCGCCCCATCGCAAGCGGATACCGTGAGGCACTCAGAATACCGGCGTTGGCGACCGAGAGGAATGAAGCGATGGCGGCGATCGAGATGGCGATCATCCCGGCGCGGCCCGCGAAGAACTCAGCGGCGAGTGCGGCGGGGGTGTAGGTTGCTGCCAGTTTATCAGCAGGGATGACACCCACCATGACCGCGAGTCCGGTCATGTACACCAGCACCGCAGTAGCCATGGCGAGCAGGATTCCGACCGGGATGTTGCGTTCAGGATTACGGATTTCTTCTGCGACACTGACGACTTTCGTGAGTCCCATGTAGGAGATCACTACGACACCCACCATGGAAGCGATGGTATCGCCACCGGCGCTCCAGAAACCGTCGAATCGGGTCGAGTCGATGTCCCAACTACCCCAACCAACAAACCATGCAAGGAGTACGAGTGTTCCGAGCACCAGAATGGTCTGCAGCCGTGTCGTCTTTCCGGCACCAAAGAGATTGATGGTCCCAAAGACGATAGCCAGTCCAACGGCGATCAGAAGGACCGGAGGATCTGGAATGAAGAGTCCGATGTAGTAGCCGGATCCCACCAGTGCAAAGGACGTCTTCAGTGTCAGCGAGATCCACGTTCCGATACCCGCAACGGCGCCAGCAAGCGGACCGAAGCCGCGATCGATGTAGAAATACACGCCCCCAGCCCTTGGCATGGCGGTTGCCAGTTCCGCTTTGCAGAGTATCGCCGGGAGGACGACCACACCCGCGAGCAGATAGCACACAATAACCGCCGGTCCGACTTTGGCAAAGGCCATGCCAGGCAAGAGGAAGAATCCACTACTGATCGTTGTGCCCAGCGCAATTGCGAACACGCCGAACAGCGAGATGTCCTTGCGGAGGGTGCCGGATTGTGTGGATGCTGCTGCCATCGGCTGTGAGTGCCGCCTCGCAATGGATGGCGGATTCGATTGTAGTCGGCACTGCGATACGGGGCAGGTGAGCGGCGTGCGACCTACAATGGCGGCCTTCAGG
>DOVP01000128.1 GCA_003520025.1 Phycisphaerales bacterium | reverse complement strand
GGGTCTCCCTGACCGCTTCTGATTGCGGCGAGCCGGTCCCGCAGGGCGGCGGCCCGCTCGAATTCAAGTTGATCCGCGGCCTCCATCATCTCCTGCTCAAGCGACTCAAGCAGTTCGTCCCGCTCAAGATCCGATTCGCTGCCGTCCGGGACGATGGCATTTCGGGCGAGTCGGCGGGCCTGCAATTCACGGTCGATGCCGCGGCGCACCGCCCTGACGATGGTGGTTGGCGTGATGCCGTTCGCTTCGTTGAAGGCTTCCTGAACGGCTCGCCGTCGCGTCGTTTCGTCGATGGCCGACTGCATCGAATCGGTGATGGTGTCGGCATACATGATGCAGGTGGCATCCACGTTGCGAGCAGCGCGGCCGATCGTCTGGATGAGACTGGTGCGGCTTCGCAGGAATCCCTCCTTGTCCGCATCGAGAATGCACACCAGCGAAACTTCCGGCAGATCGAGCCCTTCTCGCAGCAGGTTGACGCCGACAAGCACATCGAAGTCCCCTTCCCGAAGATCCTTCAGGATCTCCAGACGGTCCAGCGTGTCGATGTCGCTGTGCAGATACCGCACATTGAGGCCCTGTTCGTCGAGGTAGGTGCTCAGGTCTTCGGCCATGCGTTTGGTCAGCACCGTGGCGATCACACGTTGATCGCGGGCGGCGACTTCCTTGCATGCCTCGATGAAGTCCGGTACCTGCCCGTCAGCGGGGCGAACCTCGATCTTCGGATCGAGCAGCCCCGTGGGGCGGATGACCTGTTCGGCCGAGACGCCGCCGGTTCGCTCAAGTTCCCACGGGCTCGGCGTTGCCGAGACGTAGATGACACTGGGTACCAGCGTGTCGAACTCGTCGAAGGTCAGCGGCCTGTTGTCCAGCGCTGATGGCAGTCGGAATCCATGATCCACCAACACTCGTTTGCGGGCCTGATCGCCGTTGTACATCGCCCGAACCTGCGGAAGCGTGACATGCGACTCGTCGACGAAGACCAGCCAGTCGCCCGGCTCGCGCCCTGGTACGTGGTTGAAGTAGTCCAGCAGCGTCGAGGGCCGAGATCCAGGTGCTCGCCCCTCCAGATGCCGCGCATAGTTCTCGACACCCGAGCAGTAGCCGATTTCGCCGAGCATCTCAAGGTCATAGCGGGTGCGTGACATGAGTCGCTGCGCTTCGAGCAGTTTGCCTTGCCGCTTGAGCTGGGCAACCTGCTCGGTGCATTCTTCGCGGATGTTCTTCATGGCCTCCTGAAGTCGATCATCGGGCAGCACGTAATGCACCGCCGGGAACACGAAGAACTCGGTCTCCTCGGCGAGCGTCTCACCGGACACCGGATGGATCAGCGAGATGCGTTCGATTTCATCGCCGAAGCACTCCACCCGCACGGCATACTGCTCGTAGGCCGGGAAGATCTCAATTACATCGCCACGAACACGGAACTTTCCCCGCTGGAATTCAATCTCCGTCCGGCCATAGTGCATGTCGGTCAGGTTGAGCAGCAGTTCACGCCGATCGATGGTCTGTCCGACCCGAAGCGGAACGAGTCGATTCTGCCAAGCCTCGGGCGAGCCGAGTCCGTAGATGCACGAGACGCTCGCCACGACGATGACGTCATCGCGTGAGAGCAGGTGGCTCGTCGCCGAGAGTCGCAATCGGTCGAGATCATCATTGCGGGAGGCATCCTTCTCGATGTAGATGTCCCGCTGCGGGATATAGGCTTCCGGCTGGTAGTAGTCGTAATAACTGACGAAGTAACAGACGGCGTTGTCCGGGAAGAGTGCCCGAAACTCTTCATATAACTGCGCCGCAAGCGTCTTGTTGTGGCTGATGACCAGCGTGGGACGTCCAGAACCCGCAATGACATTGGCCATCGTGAAGGTCTTGCCGGTTCCCGTTGCTCCCATCAGTGTTTGCGAGGTCCGTCCGTTGTCCAGGCCATCAAGCAACCGCCCAATCGCCTTTGGTTGGTCCCCGGTCGGCTCAAACTCCGCCTCAATCCGAAACGGCGTACCCCTCGACTGCCGAATCCCGAGTCCCGACTTACGCTCCATACTTCTCGTCATACGCGATCGAATCCATCAGCGTCTCAAGCGGCGCCGCGTCCTCGGTTCGCACCTTGACCAGCCAGCCAACGCCTTGCGGGTCGCTGTTGAGCAGGGCCGGATCGTCTACGGCCGCGTCGTTGATTGCGACAATCTCACCGGCGACCACCGAGTACACATCGCTGGTGGTCTTGACCGACTCGACCTCTCCGACGGCATCGCCAGCGTCGATGGCGGTACCAGTCGGCCTCAGTTCGACGTAGGTGATGTCGGTGAGTTCCGAAGCTGCGTGCGGCGTGATGCCCATGGTGACGGTGTCACCTTCGTGGCGGAACCATTCGTGACTGTCCGAGTAGCGGCAATCGGCTGGGCTGGGCATCGGGGGTCTCCGGGGGCCTGATTCGCTGCGGTGGGGCCCCGGCGTGGCGGGGGCCGAACGAGGCGGGATGGTATCACGGGGCCGGTGCCCATCGGATATCCTCGCCGCCCTCAACCTACTCATGACGCTGCTTCTCTCGCTGACTTCCCGATCCCTCCAGTCGCTGCTCGATCCCTCGGCGGATCCACCGCGGACACTGTTCGATGCGCCCAGCTTCGTCAGCGGCGAGTTGGGACTTCGCGGACTGAGCCTGGATGTAGACATGCTCGCCGGATGGACCTCGGCGGAAATGGACATGTTGCGGCACCGATCCGATCAGGCCGGCTGTCCGTGTCTGGTATTGGTCGACTACACCGCATTGGAGTTCGGCCACGAAGACGAGTCGGTGCGGAATGCGGCTACCCAGCGGCTCACACGTCTTGCCGGGGCGGCCACCAGACTTGGATGCAACTCGGTATCGGTGCCTTTGTCTATTGGGCGGGATGATCGACCGGCCGTCAGCCGAGCGATCGCAGCTGTGCAGCATTCGCTTCTGGCGATCGAGCGGCAGGAACTCAATCTCCTCCTCAGTGGCGGCCTTGGTCTTACCGACAATTCCGAGGGGCTCTCCGAACTCATCAAGGAGATTGGCGGGTTCCGTATCGGCGCGCTGCCGACCTACGGTGATCCCGGCTCGAGCGAGGATCCGATCGATCACATCAAGCGGCTGGCGCCCTACGCTGGCGCCATCCATCTTCGATGTGAAGGATTCAAGCGGGGCGGCGGCCACCGCGGACTCGATCTCGCCGCCGCAATGGCGGCGGCCAAAGCGGTGGGCTACCAGAGCAATGTTGCCATCGACTACGTTGGTGAGGGCGACCCCGCCACCGATATCGTCAAGGCGATGGAGATTCTCCAGGCAGCCATCGACGCGGAGTGACCCTTGTGGCCGAAGCGGCTCCACGACTGATCGTGACCATCGACGGCCCGGCCGGGACAGGCAAGTCCGCGGTATCGCATCGCCTCGCCGATGCGCTGGGCATCTCGTGCCTCGATACCGGCGCGATGTACCGCTGCGTTGCCTTACTTGCTGTGCGTGAGGGCCTTGATGCGTCGGACCCCGAAGTCATGATGCCGGCGATCGCTGCGCACCCCATCGACTTTGACTGGACAACCCATCCGCCCGCGGCGAGGCTCGACGGCGAGCCGGTCGGCGAAACCATCCGTAGCAGCAATATCGGCACGGTTGTCTCCATCGTTGCGGCGGTCCCCGAGATCCGCGAGGCCATGGTGGCCGCCCAGCGGCGAATCGCGGACATCCACCCGAGGCTCGTCAGCGAGGGTCGTGATCAAGGATCCGTCGTCTTTCCTGACGCTGAAGTGCGGTTCTATCTCACGGCGGACGCAGAAATTCGGGCTCAGCGGCGAACCCGCCAACTTCGCGCCGCCGGCCGCGAGGCCGACGAGGCGGAGGTGCTGCGGGCCATCGAGGCGCGGGACGAACTCGATCGATCCCGCGAGATCGGTCCCTTGACCCGTCCAGAAGGCTCCATTCTGGTCGACACGACCTACATGGGCCGAGAAGAGGTTGTGGAACATCTGAAACGTGAGGTCTGTGCCGCCATTGGTACTTCGGCGTCGCCCTCGTGTTGAGGCCGCTGCAGTTTCGCCGCCGCAACCCCGATCGCTCACCCGGGGGACTGCTGCTTTGGTTCACCCTCGTTCCGTGGTCCGTCGGATTCGTGTTCTGGCTGTTGTGGCGGTTTCGAGTTCGAGGCCGCAAGCACATCCCTCGCACCGGCCCGGCCATCGTGATCTCCAACCACCAGTCCCATCTTGATCCGATGATGCTGGGCATTGCGATAATGGACCGGGCCCCTCGCGCGATGGCCCGCCGCAGCCTCCAGACCGATGCCCCGTGGCCGATCCCTTGGATCCTGCGTGTTGGCATCCAGGTGATCTTCCTTGAGCGTGGCGCCGCCGATCCGGCCGCGATGCGAGCGGCCCTCAACGAGTTGAAGAACGGACGTGTCACCACGCTCTTTCCCGAGGGCACTCGCAGCGAAGACGGAGCCATGCGGCCCTTCGAGCGAGGTGTGTGGCTGCTCATCAAACGCGGCAAGGCACCGGTGCTTCCCGTTGCGGTCGAAGGCACTTTCGATGCGTGGCCCCGCCAGTCGCGGCCGCGGTTGCGTGGCCGCGTCCTTGTCAAGATCGGCGAGCCGATTCCGTGCGAGCAGCTGCTGGAGATGGGCGTCGATGGGGCGATTCAATTCCTGCATGCCACGGTCGATACGCTCCGCGCCGAAGCCCGCGCCGAGATCCGCCGTCGCTCCCGGGGCCGCTGGCCGCTGCCTGGACCAGCCGATGAGGTCGCGTCATGAACGGCTGGGATGTCATGACCGACCTCGTTGTGCTGCTCTCGGTGGCCTCGCTGCTTGGCGTCATCGCCGAGCGGCTGAAACTCAGCAGCATCGTGGGCGCGATCGTGGCCGGGATGCTTGTCGGCCCGGGTGTGCTCGGCTGGGTGCACGACGATCATCTGGAAGTGCAGTACGTCGCGGAATTTGGCGTGGCCCTGCTGCTCTTCACGATCGGGCTCGAGATCACTCGTGAAAAACTCGTGGCGTTCGGACTCGCTGGTGCCAAGGCGGGCGTGCTGCAAGTCATTCTGACGCTGTTCGGCGGCGCGATTGCCGCTTGGCTCTTTGGATGGGGGCTTGGCGGCGCCATCGCGATCGGCAGCATGGTGGCGTTGAGTAGTACGGCCGCCGTGGCTCGGACCCTGTTCGATTCGGGCCAGTTGGAGTCGACCCACGGCAGGATGGCTGTGGCCATACTGCTCGTGCAGGATCTTGCCATTGTGCCGCTGGTCATCGGTCTGACCATGCTTGGCGGGCCGATCGAGATTCAGGAAGTGGCCGCTGAACTCGGCTTTGCTGGCGCAAGGATGGTGGGTGCTGTACTCATCATTGGCCTCGTGGCTGTCTTGCTCATACCACGGCTTCTGCACAGCAGCCATCTCAGCGGAAACCGCGAACTGCCGATTGTTCTGGCCGTCGTCACTGCCGTACTCGCCGCGTGGCTCTCACACGAACTTGGATTGTCTGCCGCCCTCGGCGCATTCGTTGCCGGTCTTGCGCTGGCGAACTCACCTTTCGCTCGCCAGATCCGCTCGGACGTGACCGGTCTCAAGGCCATCTTCCTGACCATCTTCTTTGCGAGCATCGGGACGTTGGCTGACCTCTCGTGGATTTTCTCGGGCGATCGCATCGTGACCGTCCTGCTGCTCGCGGGCGTCATCATGGTCGGCAAACTGCTGCTCGGGGGTCTCGCGGCGAGGCTCGCAGGCGCGACGATCGGAACCGCGATCGCTGCGGGGATGTGCGTGGCTCAGATCGGTGAGTTCTCCTTCGTACTTGGCAGCGTCGCTGGTGCAGAAGGGTTGCTCGGCGAGGAGACGCTCAACTTGCTCGTGGCTGCATCTGTGGTGACACTGCTGTTCGTGCCGCTGATGATCGGCCTCGCGCCGAGGCTTGCCGGTGGCCCCTTTGGCGCAAGCGGGTCTGATTCGAGCGTGGGGCGGGGCCGGGTCATCGTCATCGGCGTTGGTCCTTCGGCCGGGGCGGCTTTGGAGGCGATCCGGACCGCCGGCGCGCCCCTCACAGTGATCGATTTCAACAGCCGAGCCGTTCAGCGGCTTCGCGATCAGGGCGATGGAGGCATCGTCGGAGACGCCCGCCGCGGTGAAATTCTCTCCGCCGCCGGAATCGCCCACGCTAGGCTCGTACTGCTGAGCATCCCCGACCCGACAGCAGCCGCAGCAGTTGTTCGTCAAGTGCGCGTTTTGGCACCAACCGTACCGATCATCGCCAGATGCAGTTACAACCGAGCAGAATCCCAGTTGCGTGCTGCCGGCGCCACCGAGGTGGTGCTCGAAGAGGACGCCGTTGGGCTCGTGCTCGGCCGCGCGGTGGGCGAGCGACTCGAACAGGCGCCCATGTAACTGCGGGTGCCCGGAGCCCCCCGGAAAGCACCCATGAGCGGATCAATTCAGACCTTTGTACTCGACGGCGTGGAAGCGAAGCCGTGCCGTGCCGAAGTTGCCATCGCCAAAGGCAAGACGCCACGCACGACGATTGTGGGTCTGCCCGACACCGCTGTGCGAGAAGCCGTTGATCGTGTGCACGGCGCCATGTCTTCTGGTGGTTTTCCGTATCCGGACGGTCGCGTCACGATCAACCTCACGCCCGCCTCGCTTCGGAAGGAAGGCCCGCTCTACGACTTGCCCATCGCCGTGGCGGTGCTGCTTGCATCGCGGCGGCTCGGGAGCGATGCAGCCCGCCGTGCAGCGGATTGTCTGATCGCCGGTGAGTTGCGATTGGACGGTCGCCTCCAGCCCATCGCTGGCGCTGTGGCGATGGCCGATCTCGCAGCCCGTACCGGTATCGCCAATGTGGTACTTCCTGCCGAGAGTGCTGCCGCCGCCGCGATGGTGCGGGGGGTTCGGGTGCGGCCGGCGGAGACGCTCGGCGAAGTTGTGGACTTCCTGACGGGCCGTGGCCCGTTGCCCATTGCAGAGCCGCCACCTGCGGTGGTGTGCGCTCAGGAGGTTGATCTCGCGGACATTCGCGGTCAGGCCCTTCCTCGCCGCGCCCTGAGCGTTGCAGCCGCGGGCTGGCACAACATGCTCATGGTCGGCCCC
>DOVP01000020.1 GCA_003520025.1 Phycisphaerales bacterium | reverse complement strand
CACACCGGTTGACCCTCAGGGTGATGAACTCAACGGCATGGTATTTATCGGTCAGTTCACCGTTGTTGGTGGTACTGGCGATGGCCTTGCAGACCTCACTGGGCAAATCAGCCTTCAGGGTAAAGACGCTGATGGCAACACCTGGCAAGAGCTCGGTGTTACTTGGGTTCCCGCTCCGGGTGCCCTGGCCCTCCTCGGCTTCGCCGGCCTCGCCGGACGCCGCCGTCGTCGCTGAATGTGACGACACGGATCTGCGTCCCGCGTGGGACAACGATTCTGCATCTGCGCAACACTCGACCCTGCCGCGGCTCAGCCGCGGCAGGGTTCTTTTTGGTATTCGGGGCAGTGGCTCAGGCAGGGGTAATTGTTTCCGGAGGCCTGAGCAAGGGAGACAAGCAGGTAATCAGAAGGCCGCGTCCAGCGGCGGGGTTGCTCGAGGTTTCACCAGCCAGCCCTCGGCTGGACAATGGCGATAGTTGGATTCGAACCAACGACCTAGGGCTTATGAATCCCTCGCTCTAACCAACTGAGCTATATCGCCGAAGGAGGGGCAGTGTAGGGACCGAACAAGGTTCAAACAAGCGGCACTTGGCCATCCTGCCGTTCGACGCGCAGGCCGTTTCATTGCTTCATGTGTGTGGGGTGGTGGTGGTGTGGGGGGGGACTAGCGACGGGCGGTGTTGATCGAAGTCGGAACCGCCGCAGCAGGATCCCCGTCATCCTCGGGCTGCTCCTCTGGAAGCCATCGCTCGGAAATCTCCGCTCGGCCGAGGCCTGGGCTGGCCCGGCGCACGGCGGCTGCGAGCAGGCCCATGAACATGGGCTGTGGGTGCAGGGGTCGACTGGTCAGTTCGGGGTGGAACTGGCCGCCGATGAAGTAGGGGTGTACATCACGAGGGAGTTCCATCACCTGCATGATCGGATGCTTCGGATGGCGGCCAGAGAAGACGAGCCCGGCCGCCTCAAGCTGATCGATGTGTCCTGGGTCGACTTCGTAGCGGTGACGGAACCGCTCGCGGACGTTGGTCGCATCGAAGAGGAAGGAGGCAAGCGTATCGGGCGTGAGTTCGACATCTTGACCGCCCAGCCGCATCGTGCCACCAAGGCCCTCGATGGCCTTCTGCTCGGGCAACTCTGAGATCACCGCATCCTCTTCACCCGGGCGGAATTCCGTCGAATGGGCCCCGGAAATGCCCGCGATATGGCGTGCGTATTCGATGACGGCGACTTGGAAGCCGAGGCAAATACCGAGAAAGGGGATCTTCTGCTCACGAATCCACTTGACGCTGGCGATCTTGCCTTCGACGCCCCGCTCGCCGAAGCCGCCCGGGACGATTACGGCGTGCAGTTCATGTGGCAAGAGTTCATCCGCGACGTTGTCTGTGGTGAAGTTCGAGACATCGATCCACCGCACATCGGGCTTGATCGACAGGTGGGTGCAGGCGTGCTCGATTGCCTTGTCGATCGATGCGTAGGCGTCACGCAGTGCGGTGTACTTGCCGAGGATGCCAAGCGTAATGGTGTGCTGGCGGGATCCGCTGATGCCCCTGGCGTACTTCCGCCAAGCATCTCGGGCGTTGTCCTCTTCGAGTGGTTTCACCAGATGGTGCCGATTCAGAATGGTGAGGACCTCTCGGTCAAGGCTCTCAGCCCGCATGGCCTCGGGAATGGAGTAGATGGATTCGCGGTCATGCATCGAGAACACCCGCGGCAGCGGCACGTTTGAGAACATGGCGATCTTCTGGCGTACCGTCTCGGTGACGGCATGCTCTGCCCGACAGGCGATGATCTGAGGCTGAATCCCCGATTCCATGAGCCGCTTGATGCCGAGCTGCGCGGCTTTGGATTTCTGCTCGCCAAGCGCCGGCGGCTCAAGTACGTAGGTGAGCGCGACGAAGCAGAAATTCTCGCTGCCTTCTTCGAATGCCAATTCCCGGAGGGCTTCGATGTAGAAGCCGTTCTCGTAGTCGCCCACCGTTCCGCCGACCTCGATGAAGACGACATCGACCGGACTGCCGTCCTCGTTTCCGGTCATGGCCAATTCGCGGAGCCTACGCTTTACTTCGCCGGTGACATGGGGAATCATCTGGACATCACGGCCGAGGTAGCCGCCGCGACGCTCTCGCTCAAGGATTTCAGAGTAGATCTGCCCGGCAGTCGTGAAATTCAGTCGGGTCAGGTTCTGATCGAGCAGACGTTCATACGTTCCGAGGTCCATGTCACACTCGGTGCCGTCGTCAAGGACGAACACTTCGCCGTGCCGGTATGGGTTGAGCGTGCCGGAGTCCACATTGAGATACCCCTCCAACTTGATCGGCGCCACGCTCAGGCCTTTGCCCTTGATGAGTTTCGCCAGTGAAGCGCTGAAAATGCCCTTGCCGAGCCCAGACATCACCGATCCCATTACGACAACGAATGCGGTTCGCCCCGGCTGATACCCCTTGGGAATGGGCGAGAAGAACTCAGTCGATTCGGTGGATTTCCCGAACTGACCAAGGAAGCCTTCGTCGGTCGGCTTCAGATCCTGAGTTGCAGATTGAGCGGAATTGGCCGTGTCGTGGTGGGGCATGGTTGATCCTACCACGGCAGCGACTTTATCGCCGGCGTTTCCGCCAGTGAGGAAGAGCAATGGTGTAGGCGTTGTGTTCCCTGATTTTCCCTTTCGTCACGATCTTCCCTGTGGGGGAAGGAAACAGGGCACCGCCTTCTCTTGTTTCTCAAGAGAATCAGGGGGGCTCAGTTTGCCTGCCGGGCCCTCCATCGAGTGACAAACGCCTGGTATTGCTCGGCTGTATCGATGCCGGGATGGCCCGCGTCCACTTGAGCCACTGTGATCCGGTAGCCGTGTTCGAGCAGCCGGAGTTGTTCGAGCCGTTCGGCTGTTTCCAGCGGCGTCGGGGCGAGCGTCGCATAGGCGGCCAGCGTGGCTGGGCGATAGGCGTACAGGCCGATGTGCCGGAGGTATTCCGTGTTCTCGCCATCGCGATTCATGGGGATCAGGCTGCGGCTGAAGTAGAGGGCATGGCCATCGAGGCCGGTGACGACTTTGACGAGATTCGGGTCCGCCGGATCATCGTCATCTCGCAGCGGTGTTGCGGCGGTCGCTACATCTGCGTCCTTGTCGGTGATCAGGGCTGCGATGGTCGCATCAATGGTGCCAGGCTCGATCTCGGGTTCGTCGCCCTGAACATTCAGGATGACATCTCCATGCAGTCCGATTGCTGCCTCCGAAATCCGGCTGGAACCATTGGGATGCCCTTGGCCGGTGATGATGTGCTCGATCCCTGCAGACTCGCAGGCTTGAGCAATTTCGGTGTTTTCCGAGGCGACGATCACCCGGCTGACGGCGTTGCTCCGCTGGACCGCGTCAGCCACATGCAGCACCAAGGCCCTGCCGGTCTCCGCGGCCAAGGCCTTGCCGGGGAACCGAGTCGAGCCCATGTGAGTGGGAATGATCGCGATGACTTCGGGGCGTGTGTCGCTCATGCGAGGGAACGAACAAGCGTGTCGATTGCGCGTCGTCGCTCGCGGATGTCGCGGTATGTGATGTCCTGTCTTGCGATGCCCGAACAGATCTCCAGTGCCTCCCTCGCATATTCCTCGGACTGCTCCCGTTCGGCCAGTTCGCTCAGCGAGACCATCAGGTCGTACCGAACCTCCAATTCCCGCTCCGCTTCGGTGGCGTCGATTTTGGTGAGCACATCCTTGAATTCCGCGATGGCCTCTGCGTACCACCCTTCAACAGCGAAGCATCGGCCGAGCATGTGTCCTGCAGAAGCACGCAGCCTCGGCTCATCTTTGGCCTTCTGGAAACAGCCCATGGCGGTCTCGGTGTCATTCTGTCGAAAGGCGACTTCGCCGAGGCGAAAGCGTACGATCCGATCGGTCGGATACCGCTCAGCTCGTTCGGCGTATTCCTTGACTTCGAAGGCGAGCAATTCTCGTTCCAACGCCTCGCGTCTGCTCTGAATGTCAGGATCCGGAGTGTCCGCAGTTGCGAGTTGCTGGTCTACACTGCGGATGCGATCTTTGAAGCGTTGGATGCGAATATCGCCAGCCGCCATACGGAATCGGTATTCGCCTGTGCTCTTGAACCCTCGCAGCAGCACCTCTTCGGCCTTTTCCAGTGCGGTGGTCGACCCCTCCCGCCGCAACAGGGTGGCGTACCGATGCACGTTCTCAGCAACGTCGGGTGCTTCCTTGAATCTCTCTTTGGCTCGTTCCAGAGTGCGATCCGATCCACCGCCAGCACCGGCGATGGACTCTTCTTCTTCTATTTGCCGCTGCTTGTCCATGTCCTTGACAAAGTCGCGGAATCCACCTTCTTTGCCGGCCGCAGCCTCGTAGCCGCCCTCGCTCATGGCCCGCTGGGCAGAAAGGTCTTTGATTTCATGTTCCAGATCGCCATCGGTCGGATCGAGTTGCATGGCCAGTTGCCCAGCGGTCAGGGCGTGGTCCCATGCTTCGGCTTTTCGACAGAGATCCTTGATGGTCACATACTGCTGTTTGGTCGGCTTCTTGCTGCGGCTGGTGATGCCCAGCACGTGGGGGGCGAAGAAGTTCGCGGTCACGGGTTGCTCCGCCGCAACCATGGCTTCGAGAGATTTGATCGCGGCGGTCGCACTGACAAGTTCGGTCATCCACA
>DOVP01000269.1 GCA_003520025.1 Phycisphaerales bacterium | reverse complement strand
TCTGCGAAGAGTTCACTGCCACGTGGTGCACATATTGCCCCCTCGTCGCTGAAGCTCTGTACAACCTACAACTGGATCGCCCTGACGATCTCATTGCACTCATGGTTCACGGCGGCGATGCCTATACGACCGCGTGGGGTGACTCACGGTTGTCGTTCTACGGTGTGGGAGGCTATCCCACGGTGTGGTCTGATGGCTGGAACGAGATGGCTGGCTCATATGGTTCGGTTGAGGTGAATTACGAGCAACTCGACAGCAGAGTCGACGAGTGTCTGGCACGTCCGACCGACGTATCGCTGAATATGCAGGGCGAAGCACTTACCGAATCGCAGTACCAGATCTCCGGTGAGGTCGCTGTTGATGCCGACGGCGAGGGCAAGACGATTCGAATCCAGTTGATCCAGTGTTACGACCAGACCGGCTGGCCTGAACCCAGTGAGGCTCAGTTCAATACGGTGCGGCAGGCTGCAAACAGTTTCGACGTCACGCTGGCTGCGGGCGAGAGCCATGCGTGGACGCATACTTTCACCCTCTCTGGCGAGAGCCTCGCGAACCTCGACGAGGTGACCTACATCTGCATCGCGCAGACCCCGAATTCATCCGGCCCGGCTCAAGTCCACAATTCAGCTCTGCATGAGCACGAGATCGTGCCCACCGGCGGATGCTGTGTCGTAGCTGACTGCTCTGTGACCAGCGAAGCCAACTGCGACCAGGCCGGCGGCACCTGGCTCGGCGGAGGCACCGATTGTGAGGGAGAACCATGCGGCACAGGCGAGCCGCTCGGGGCCTGCTGCATCGATTACACCTGCTCAATCACGATCGAACTTCAGTGCAGTGGCACGTGGCTTGGAGAAGACACCACGTGTGATGACGACCCGTGCGCCCCCGTCGGCGCCTGCTGCGTCGACGATGTCTGTTCGATCACGAAATTGGATGATTGCGAAGGCACCTGGTATGGAGCCGAAACCAACTGTGATCAAAACCCATGCATCGATCCCGATCCATCCGGCGCGTGCTGTCATGGGTCCGATTGCTCGCTCACCACTGAAGCGGGCTGCAGTGGCGATTGGCAGGGAGAAGGAACTGATTGCACGGTCAATCCATGTGAAGCCTACCTGCTTGTCCCGGATGAGTTTCCAACGATTCAGGACGCCATCGCATCTGCATCGGATGGTGATGTGATTCTCGTATCGCCCGGCACCTATACCGCCACGGACTTGGACTTTGATTTGGAAGTCATCAACACAAGCGGGCTGAGCATTGAGCTCCGCTCGAGTGAAGGACCGGAGTCCACAATTATTGACGGACAAAAACTCCGCCCCGTCATAGTGTGTACCCAAAACGAAACCGCCGAAACCATCATCAATGGGTTCACCATCACCGGCGGTGCTTCGCCTGGTTGGGGCGGAGGCATCTTCTGCAGAAGTAGTTCGCCCACTTTCACCAATTGCATCATCACCGACAACACGTCCGCTGAGCGAGGCGGCGGTGTGTACCTCCATCGAGCAGACCCCACCTTCAATGAATGTACTTGGACGGAGAACGAATCCGACACTGGCGGCGGGCTCTACAGTTCGATCAGCAGCCCCGTACTCACTGATTGCTTCTTTGGAGACAACTTCGCCTTCATTACCGGAGGTGCGATTCACGCTGCCGGCAATGCTGAACCCGTAATTTCAGATTCGGTTTTTTGCCACAACCTTCCGGATCACATCAGCGGCGAGTGGACCGACGAAGGCGGCAACTCAATGCTCGATGAATGCGAAGGATGCTCTGGTGACATCGGAATCCTCGACGACGTCGTGGATCTATACGATCTCCAAGCGCTTCTGGGACTATGGGGCACCGATGACACGGCGGGTGACATTGATGGCGATGGCACGGTCGGAATCAGCGACCTCCTCGCGATGCTCGTCAACTGGGGTCCGTGTTGATCTGCTTGGGCGAATCAGTGTAGAGCCGGACGCCTGCTCTGCGATCTCCCGCTGAGAAGTTGTGTGGCACAGGCACAAACTCCATCACACATGCGGGCCAAGTTGTTCCATGAGAACCGCCATTCGCACGGCAACACCACAGGTCACCTGCTGCATGATGAGACTTTGGTGGCCATCTGCGACTTCCGTATCGATCTCCAAGCCACGATTCACCGGCCCCGGATGCATGACAACGGCATCGGCTGGAAGTCGCGACGCACGCGCTTCGCTCAGCCCGAACTGCGCCGCGTAGTCGCTGGTGACCGCGCTGCCACGCTCGAACTGGACACGCAGCATCATGGCCGCATCAAGGATGGGAATGGCCTCATCAAAGTCGTGGCAGACGCGGATCTGTCCGCGACCTTCGCTGTCGAGGTCGTCGGTTAAGGCCTCGAAAGTGGTGGGAACCATTCCGGGAGGGCCGATCAGCGCGACGTCGGCCCCGAGGCATGTCATGGCATACGCCGCCGAGCGGGCGACGCGGCTGTTGCCGATGTCGCCGACAATGCCGATGGTGCGGTCTGTTAGATCGATGGTGTCGAGTGACTGTGTAAGCGTCAATGTGTCGAGCAGGCCCTGTGTTGGATGCTCGCACGTGCCGTCGCCCGCGTTGATGACCGGCATCGACACATGCTCGGCAATCAGGTGCGCCCCGCCACTTGCCGAGCATCGCACGACGATCGCATCAACACCCATGGCCGCCACGTTGCGGGCTGTGTCGATCAGCGTCTCGCCCTTGCTCGTGCTGCTGGTCGAGCCGAGCAGGTCCACCGTGTTCGCTCCGAGTCGGTGCGCCGCGACTGTAAATGAGACGCGGGTTCGGGTGCTGTTTTCGAGGAAGAGGTTGGCGATGATGCAGCCGGCGAGTTGATCGTGTCCTGATGCCTCACCTCGCACGATCGGCAGAAAGGTCGCCGCCGATTCCAGCAATCCGATCAGTCGGTCGCGGGACATGTGCCGCAAGCCGAGAAGGTGGGTGGTGGAGGTGGTGATGGGCATGGTGCGAGATTGTACGGGGTCAAGTATCAGATCTGTCCGTTTGCGGCTGGTACCTGCGAGAAGCGGCTGCCGCTCAGCCTGTGGCCGCATCCATGACGTACCCCACCGCAAGAGCAGAATGGACTACCCGAAGTTTGCAAGCATAATCAACAGATCATCGACGCCAACCGTTCCGTCGCCATTGATGTCGGCGGGACAGCCACTGCACGGGCCCCAAGCACCAAGAAGATTCAGCAGATCATCGACACCGACCACGCCGTCACCATCAAGATCACCGGGAATACCGGTGACAGGGTCAAGGGAAATCGCCGTCAAGTCCATGATGACAGGTGCCGACATGCCACGGGCGACCCAGGCGTCGTAGGCGATCTGGCCGCGGGTGTCCGTCACATTGGCATCGCGAAGAAACTCCATCATCTCGCGGGTCGTCGTCTGGAAATACAGCGTCACCACCGCCTGTTCAGCGCCGACTGGTATGGAAAAGATTGTGTCTGACCAGTGTTGGCCGTCGGCATACGTCGCCCCCACAGGCGCAGCATGAATCGCTTCGAACCCGGCGTTGGTGAAGCCAACGGGTGGAATGCGATTGTCCATGACGATCTCGTTGCACAGCACCAAGTGGAACGAAGGCCCGGCATCCACGCCAGCAGCATCCGCAACCGATTGGGATACGCCTTGTTTGCACTGCCAGACCTGTGTGCTCGCTTCATCAAGCGTCGCGGTCGCCCAGTCATAACCGCCTCGCTCTTCGATCACCAGACCATCCCCGTCGAGGTACTGCACATTGAGCCACATCCGTCGTCCCTCGGGCATGCCGGTGGGCAACTTGTGGCCAGACCAGTTGGTCACGCGAATATCAAGTTGCGAATCGCTCTGGCTCACATCCATGTCGCTCGCGGCGGCGAGCATGTCGGCCGTCCGCTGCATGGAGATATTGACCGCCTCGTCACTGAGACCGGTGTAGTACGGTTCATATAGGTCATGCACCGCGCCGATCACCCACGTGTTGCCGCCACTGAAAGCGTGGATATCGATGTCGTCACGGGTGCCGATGTCGGGATTTGACCACCAAACGCAGTTGGCGCCATGCGTCTTGGGCATGTGGCAATCCTGACAGGAACGCATCACTCCGTCCGGGTGTCCATCACCGCCGAAGCGGCCATCCGGGAACGCTACGCCCGTACTGGCGAAATCGCTGTTGAGCCACTCGCTGAAGGTCCGCTGTTCGGGGAACATCTCATAGACGTTTTGCGTCGGGTGCGCGGCATCCATAGCGTTGAGTTCATATGCCTGCGTTGTGTCGTCCCACGTGAATACAGGGTTTGCCAGATCGTGGCATGAAGCACACGCAGCGGCTTCAGAGTGAAACGGGGAATACAGAATCTGAGAAGCACCGTGCATGTTGATGACGACATCGCCAAGTGGACCGCGGCGAGTATCGATCGGGTCGAAGATGAATCGTCCGTTTCCGGGATGTGCAGGGTCCGGATACGTGCCTGCGTCCACCAGCGCCTGCAGGATGTCCGCATCTTCGACCGGATTCTCGGCAGAGAGCACTGGATCGACCATGCGGTGACAGAAGTTGCATGACACGCCATCAGTGTCATCCGGCACCCACAGGTCATCGAGGTTGCCCGTCGTGCTGCGGCCACTCCCCCACCCCATCGGCGCGTGACAGCGGATGCAGTATTCGCCCGCGCCCGCGGCATCCTGATTGGCGATCGTCACCGCAGCCTGCCAAACCGGGTCGCGAACGGACTGGGCCATCATGCTCAGCGACCAGTTTTCGTACGGAGCCGTCATTTCGTCCGGGTTGTCATCGTCCTCGAACCGGTGGCAGTTCGTACACGTGAAGATCGATACCTCGAAGGCCTGCATGCCCGCAGGCTCAGGCTGCGTACCGGGCTGAAAGAAGTCCTCATGGGTGGTCGGCACCTGAACCTGCTCGGCGAGAGCTGGCCAGACGCATGACAGCATGACAGCAACAGGCAAAATCCTGGCCAAATTCATCGCGCAGTGGTCCTCTTCCTGCTCGCCAACCGAGAAATTCGCCTCAGTGGCCCCATTCCCACAGTACACGCCCCATTTGATTCGTCAATGCCGGCCAAGCAGATCCATTCGGAATGGCTACACTCCAAGCCCGTATGACCCCTCCCCGCATCCGTACCATCGCCGCTTTGGCTCTCACAGGGGCTGTGGCAGGGTGCTCGGGTATCCATGGGCCTGAAATCCTCACAATCGAACCCCAGGAGTATCAGGAGGCCTTCTCAACGGCGGTTGAACTGGTCCGAGATCGCG
>DOVP01000155.1 GCA_003520025.1 Phycisphaerales bacterium | reverse complement strand
TCGATGTGCTCGTCACGGGAAGCGGGCTCCATGATGGCGTAGTCCACGCTGATCTTTGGCAGCGTCGGATAGACGGTTTGCAGGACATCCATTCTTGTGGGCTGATTCCACGCCTCGGCGATCTTGCGCATGCCGGCGGCGGA
Source organism: Phycisphaerales bacterium (assembly GCA_003520025.1). Classification (GTDB taxonomy): domain Bacteria; phylum Planctomycetota; class Phycisphaerae; order Phycisphaerales; family SM1A02; genus UBA12567. Next base: position 7,270 of record DOVP01000155.1, on the reverse strand, counting down.
TTCCGGCGCAAAGCGATCCGCCGCCTCCATGAACCCACTTGCGGAAAATACGAACATTCCCGAGTTCCACTTGAATCGTCCCGACTCCAGATAGGACGCAGCCGTTTCTTCGTTCGGTTTCTCGACAAAGCGGACCGTCTTATGCGCTGGCTCGTGCCCGGCGATCAAATCGCCCAACTCAACGTATCCAAAGCCGGTGGCCGGATAGGTCGGTTCGATGCCGAAGGTCACCATGCGATTTGCATCGTTCTCGACGAGCGAAAACCCGGTTTGAAGACACTCGGCAAATGTGTCTTGCGGCGTGATGAGATGATCGGCCGTCAGCACCGCGAAGACGGCGTCCGGATCGGTCTGCTGCAGCACCGCCGCGGTCAGGGCTACTGCGTTGAGCGTGTCCCGCGGGCAGGGCTCACCAATCAGATGCGAGCCGTCAAAGTCGGAGAGTTCATCCAGAATGAGTGCCCGATGTTGCTCGCCGGTGCAGATCCACTGCTGCGACGGGGGTAGCAGTCCATCCAGTCGAGCAGCAGCGTGCCAGAGCAGGCTCCGTCCCTGTACCAGCGGGATCATCTGTTTGGGACGGCCGCCCCGGCTCATCGGCCACAGCCGCGTGCCGCTGCCGCCCGCCATGATCATCGCGTGTCGCATGATGTGCAGGGTAGCGGGGCTTTCCGTCGACCGGTGAGCGGGGCTGATAGGCTGCAAGGGTGCTTGCACGCATCGCCGGACAACTCGTGAGCATCACGAACGGCCGCGCCCAGATCGGGGTCGGCCCCATGGTCATCGATGTTCTCGTACCCGGAAGCGACGTCGATGCCCTCAACCGCCGCCAAGGTCAGCAGGTCGAGTTTCACACCATGCTCGTACTCGAAGGCATCGGGCAGGGCACCTCGATGGTGCCTCGTCTGCTCGGTTTCGCTTCCGCGCGTGACCGCGAATTCTTCGAGTTGTTCACGACGGTCAAGAACATCGGCCACCGCAAGGCGCTTCGAGCCCTGCAGATGCCCGCAGCCGAGATCGCGGCCGCCATCGCTCGCCGTGATACGGCGACGCTCGTTTCGCTTCCCGAGATCGGCAAGCGAACCGCCGAGACGATCATCGCCGAACTCTCCGGGAAGGTCGATGCGTATCTCGATGGAGAGACATCCATTCCGTACTCGGGCGATCCGGCCGTTTCGTCGGTGCTCTCCGACACGATCGTCATGCTCGTCGCGCTCGGCGAACGTCCCGACACGGCACGTCAACTTGCCGAGCGATCTCTGTCACGGAATCCGGAATTGGACTCTCCCGAGGATCTGCTCGCGCACATCATGGCGACACGGTGAGCGGCATCTCCTCATCACAGGCGGGCCACCGGCTTGCCGCGATGAGCCGAGATCGCAGATCGATCGTCACATCGGCAGCCGACATGCTGCGTTGGTACCGAACCGGTTCCAGAAACACCACGCGGCTCTTGCTGCGGCCGAACACCGAGTCGACCATGCCATCGGCATCCGGCGTCCCCGAGATCCAGCACGGCAGCACGGTCGCCCCGCTCCGCGCCGCGAGGATGCCCACTCCCTCCTGAAAGGGCCGAATCGTGCCCGGCGGGCGGGTGATGCGACCCTCGGGGAATACGCCCACCACGCCACCACGTTTGAGCATTCGCATCGCCGCGAGCAGCGAGGCGGTATCGGTTCCGCTGCGGTTCACCGGGATGATGCGCAGGAAGGCCCACAGGTCTTCCCACCCGCGGCCCATCATGTCCCGGGCCATCATCCAGCGGATCAGCCGCGGGCCTGCGGCCTGCACCAGTACCGGATCGACGGCCCCGGTGTGGTTGGCAACGACCAGTACAGCTCCGGACGCCATTGCCTGCTCGTAGTGCTCGATGCCTTCAAATCGCAGCTCTTGCCGCCACCGAAGCAATACCTTGCTGCTCCGCCACAGCAGCCCGAGTGCCGCTGTCCCTCCCGGCCCCCGCTTCAGGGCGGGCACGGCGAACACCCACCATGCAATCGCGAGGGCCGCATAGGCGGCCAGTGGGATACCCCACCACCACCAGAGGTCGAACGAAGCGGCAATCAAAGCGGTTTCCAGCGGCATTGGCATCACCGTAACGTCCGGTTCGCTGTGGCATTCTGATATCGTTCGCCGAAATGGGACCCACCGCCCGCTCATGCCACGCCGCGACGATATTCACACGATTCTGATCCTCGGATCTGGGCCGATCGTGATCGGTCAAGGCTGTGAATTTGACTATTCGGGCACGCAAGCGTGCAAGGCCCTCCGCGATGACGGCTACCGCATCGTGCTGGTCAACTCGAATCCTGCCACGATCATGACCGATCCGGCCTTTTCGGATCGCACCTACATCGAGCCGATCACCAAAGATGCCGTCGAGCGGATTCTCGCCCTCGAGGCCGAGCGGGGCACACCGGTCGATGCGCTCCTGCCGACGCTTGGCGGCCAGACGGCCCTGAACTGCGCGTGCGAACTTGATGAGGCGGGCATTCTCGAGCAGTTCGGCGTCGAGATGATCGGCGCCACCCGCGAGGTGATCGACCGCGCCGAGGACCGCCTGAAGTTTCGCGAAGTCGTTGAATCCTGCGGCTACCAGTTGCCCACGAGTGAGGTTGTCACCAGCCTCGACGAGGGGTTTGTTTTCCTCGAGCAGATCGGTCTGCCCGCCATCATCCGCCCCGCCTTCACACTCGGCGGCAGCGGTGGCGGCATCGCCTACAACCGCGGGGAGTTCGAAGATCTGGTTCGCCGCGGACTTGCGGCGTCTCGCATCGGACAGGTGCAGATTGACCAGTCGGTTCTCGGCTGGAAGGAATACGAACTCGAAGTGGTTCGCGATCGCAACGACAATTGCATCATCATCTGCGGCATCGAGAACATCGACCCGATGGGCGTTCATACCGGTGACTCGGTGACCGTCGCGCCCATCCAGACGCTCAGTGATCGCGAATACCAACGGCTTCGCGATGCCTCCTTCGACATCCTTCGCGCCGTTGGCGTGGACACGGGCGGATCCAACGTGCAGTTTGCCATCAATCCAGAGACCGCCGAGATGGTCGTGGTCGAGATGAATCCTCGCGTTTCTCGCAGCAGCGCACTGGCCTCGAAGGCCACGGGCTTCCCGATCGCGCACATCGCTGCGAAACTCGCCGTCGGCTACACGCTTGACGAACTCCGCAACGACATCACCGAAACGACTTCTGCCTGCTTCGAGCCATCAATCGACTACGTCGTCGTGAAGATGCCGCGGTGGACCTTCGAGAAGTTCCCTGAAGCCGATGAAACGTTGACGACCCAAATGAAATCGGTCGGTGAGGCGATGAGCATCGGCCGCAACTTCCGCGAAGCGTTTCAGAAGGCGATCCGCTCGATGGAGGTCAAGCGTTTCGGCTTCGGCCTGGACGGACAGGACCGCTGGCTCGCAGCTCGCCTCGGCGAGGCGGATGTGGAGTGGCCCGTCGACGAGGAGACGCTCACCCGCAAACTCTCGGTGCCGTGCCAGGGCAGGCTGTACTACATTCGCTACGCGATGAAACTGGGCTGGAGTCTGGAGCGGATCTTCGGCTTGACCGGCATCGATCCCTGGTTCCTCGATCAATTCAGGCAACTCGTTCGGTTCGAAGAGCGGCTGCTCGCCTGCGAGACGCTCGAAGACATCGACGCGAACCTTATGCTCGAGGCCAAACAGCACGGATACAGCGACCCACAACTTGCCAAGGTCTTTCTCGGAGGGATCAGCACCGAATCCATTTTGAAGGTTCGTGCCTACCGACGCCGACTCGGTGTCGAGCCGGTTTTCAAACTCGTCGATACGTGCGCGGCCGAGTTCGAGGCGATCACGCCGTACTACTACTCCACGTACGAGCAGCCTTATGAAATCGATGGCGAGGCGATCACCGACGATGAAATCCGCGTGAGTGATCAAGAGAAGATCGTCATCCTCGGTGGCGGTCCAAACCGCATCGGGCAGGGCATCGAGTTCGACTACTGCTGCTGCCAAGCCGCCTTTGCCTGTCGCGAAATGGGCTTTGAATCGGTCATGATCAACTCCAATCCGGAGACGGTCAGCACCGACTACGACACGAGCGACCTGCTCTTCTTCGAGCCACTGACGCTTGAGGATGTCCTGAACATCGTTGAGCGGCTCAACGGTGGTGGCATCGACGATCCGAGCCGCAGTGGTGGCGTGGCTGGTTGCATTGTGCAGTTCGGTGGGCAAACGCCGTTGAATCTGGCGCACGGACTCGCGGCAGCCGGTGTGCCGCTCATTGGCACGAGCCTGCAATCAATCGATGAGGCGGAGGACCGCGAGAGTTTCAAGGCCATCTTGGACCGGCTCGGTTTGCAGCAGCCGCCCAATGGCATTGCCTACAGCCTCGAGCAGGCGAGAGACATCGCTACCAAGATCGGCTACCCGGTGCTGGTCCGGCCGAGTTATGTGCTCGGCGGACGCGGCATGGAGATCTGCTTCGACGAGGATGCCCTCGATCGCTACATGCGAACGGCGGTGGACGTGTCTGAACTTGCGGACGCTCCGGTGCTGATCGATCGGTTTCTCAGCCACGCGACCGAGGTCGATGTGGATGTTGTTGCGGACTTCGAGCCACATGCATCCACGCGGAGCAAGCAGATCGATCACGCCCACGACCCTCCCCGCGCGATCATCGCTGGCATCATGGAGCACATCGAGCAGGCAGGTGTCCACTCGGGTGATTCATCGTGCATTCTTCCGCCGGACACGCTCGGACCCTCGATCCGCCGCCGCATCACGCAGCACGCCAAGGCGCTCGCCGAGGCCTTGCAAGTGCGTGGACTCATGAATCTACAACTGGCCGTGCGGGACGACGAGATCTACGTGATCGAAGTGAACCCCCGCGCAAGTCGGACGGTTCCATTTGTCGCCAAGGGCACCGGCGTTCCATGGTCGCGGATTGCCGCCAAGGTGATGATGGGCGCCTCACTGGCGAGCCTTGAGGAAGAAACGCAGCGTGAGGAGTCCGGCTTCTACGCCGTCAAGGAACCGGTCTTCCCATTCGAGAAATTTCCGGGAGTCGATGTGGTGCTTGGCCCGGAGATGCGATCGACCGGTGAGGCGATGGGCTTTGATCGCTCGCTGCCGGTGGCGCTTGCCAAGGCCAAGATGAGCGCTTGGCTTCCGCTACCAACCGAGGGCGAGGTTTTCCTCAGTGTGCGTGATGCCGACAAGCAGAGTGTTGTGGATGTCGCGCGGGCGCTCGGCTCGATGGACTTTACGGTTCACTGCACACAGGGCACATGCGATCTGCTCGCCGCCCACAGCGTGCAGGCCACGCCGATCCGAAAGATTTCCGAGGGAGCCCGCCCCAATATTCTCGATCGGTTGGCCAATGGCGAAATCGACCTCATCATCAACACGCCGACTCGCACCGGCTCTGATACCGACGAGGGACGCATCCGCGCCATGGCCGTGCGGAGCCGGGTACCGATGATCACCACGCTGACTGGCGCGATGGCTGCTGTTCGGGCAATCTCGGCGCTTCGCGCCGGAACGTGGAAGGTTCATGCGCTGCAGGATGCCCACGGCGATCACGGTTGTGGTGTCGGCGGGCAGGCGAAGAGGCGAACAGTCGAACACTAGAGAATCGTTCCCCTGCCGCTTCTACTTCTCGTGTGTGGAGGATTTCGCAGGCAGCCCCGCTGATGGGACGCGATCTCTCCTGCTTCCGCGGCGCAGCGGCTATCCTCCCCCTCCCATGCCTCCTTGGCTTCCACAATTCATCGCCTCGATAATCGTGATTGTGGTCGTGCTGCACACCTGCCTCGGCGCCGCGGCCTATCTGATTCTGCTGGAGCGGAAGGTGTGCGCGTGGGCGCAGGATCGCATCGGCCCGAGCCGTGTAGGGCCAATGGGGCTTCTGCAGCCGCTGGCCGATGGTTTGAAACTCTTCTTCAAGGAGGAGTTCATGCCTCGCGGCGTGGACCGGGCGTTGTTCATGCTTGCGCCGGCGCTGACCGTGATTCCCGCGATGATCGGCTTCGTGGTGATTCCATTCGGCGGCTTCCTGGATCTCGGGGATGGGCAGCAGGTAGCGATCATGGGGGCCGACATCAACATCGGAGTCATTTACCTCGTGGCGGCCGCGTCGCTGGGTGTGTACGGCATTGCCCTTGGCGGGTGGGCCTCCAACAACAAGTATTCCTTCCTTGGCGGACTCCGAGCAAGCGCCCAGATGATCTCGTACGAGATTCCCATGGGGCTGGCCCTGCTCTGCGTCGTGTTGACCGCCGGCACGTTGCTTCCTCAGCAGATCGTGGCCCAGCAACTCGACGCTCAGTGGTATCTGCTCCAGCAGCCGATTGTGGCAATCATCTTCTATATCTGTCTGCTTGCCGAAGCGGGCCGGGCCCCCTTCGATCTGGCAGAGGCTGAGCAGGAACTCATCGGCGGCTGGCATACGGAGTACTCGTCCATGAAGTGGGCCCTTTTCTTCATGGGTGAGTACATCCACGTGGTGATTGGCAGTGCCTTCTTCGTGACGCTCTTCCTTGGCGGTTGGTCACTGAATCCGGTGACAGGCTGGGATCTGCCCCAGTCCGGTGGCATCTGGCTCATCCTGCTGCAGTTCGGCATCGTGCTGGGCAAGGTCTTCCTGTTGGTCTTTTTGACGATGATGGTCCGCTGGACGCTGCCGAGGTTCCGCTTTGATCAACTCATGAAACTGGCCTGGGAGGGGCTCATCCCCCTTTCTTTGCTCCTGCTGCTGATGACCAGCCTGTTCGTGTACCTCGGATGGACGCCCTATCTCTGGGCTGGCTCCCTCGTTTGCCTTGCCCTGATCTGGTTTTTCGTCCCATTCATGCTGGGGCAGGCCTCGTCGAATCAGAAGATCGGCCTCATTGGCAGCCGGTTCAGCCCGCCGAGAGGTCGCTGAAGCCTGACGGCCGAGCAGGCAGGCCAAGAAACGGGCTGTATCGCTATTCTTCCATTCATGCGACTGCTGCTGCATACCGTTCTGGGGCTGTGCCGGCTCCTGTGGGTGACCAGAGGTCGCCTTGGGGGGGCGTGGTGGCGTTGGCGGCGGGAGACGGTGTTCGGGCCTCCGTCGCAGCGGCCGTCTCAAGCGACGCAGTGGCGGGCGATGCAGCATTTTTTGGCGTGGATCTGGCGGATGCCGTAATTGGGAGCAGATCGTGGTCGAGTTGTGCGTTGGAGGGGCTCTGGTGGTTATCAGACGTGGCCCAAGGGGCCTCTCTGAGCCAGAAGCGGCCCCGTGCCGCCCTCAATGGC
>DOVP01000004.1 GCA_003520025.1 Phycisphaerales bacterium | reverse complement strand
GGGGCTGGTGTTCATCGACATCCGGGACCGAACAGGACTGACACAGGCCGTATTCGATCAGGAAGACTGCGACAGCGAAGTCATGGAACTCGCTCGATCGCTGCGCCGCGAAGATGTCGTCCAGATCACCGGCGGCGTCGAGCCGAGAGCCGGCGGCACCAATCCCAAACTCGACACCGGTGAGATCGAGGTGCGAGGGACGGCCCTGACCGTGTTCTCACGATCCAACAATCCTCCAATCCTCCCCGACGACAACGAAGCGGCCAAAATGGCCGAGGAGGTTCGTCTTCGACACCGCTACATCGACCTCCGCAGGCCGACCATGCAGCGAACGCTTCAAATGCGTCATGACCTCATGGCCCTCACCCGGGAGTACTTCTACAACCTCGGCTTCCTCGAAATCGAAACACCACTGCTGATCAAGAGCACCCCAGAAGGAGCACGCGACTTCGTCGTTCCCTCCCGCATCTATCCCGGCAAGTGGTACGCCCTGCCGCAGAGCCCACAGATCTTCAAGCAGATTCTGATGATCGCTGGCTGCGACCGCTACATCCAGATCTGCAAGTGCCTGCGGGACGAGGACCCCCGCGCGGATCGACAGGCGGAATTCACGCAAATCGATCTGGAACTCTCTTTCGTGGATCGTGACGAGGTCATCAAGATCATGACTGGCTTCATCCGCCGCGTCTTCAAGCAGTTGCTCGACCTCGATCTCGGTCAGATTCCCAAAGTTCCGTGGCAACTGGCAATCGATAAGTGGGGTGTCGATCGGCCCGATATGCGATTCGAACTGCACCTGCAGGACATCTCCGAAGTCGCCGCCAAGACCGACTTCAAGGTCTTCCAATCGGCATTGGCCAAGGATCGCGGCGTCGTCAAGGCGATTCGGATCCCGAATTCGGCCAAAGCGCTCACCCGTAAAGTGCTCGATCAGTTGCAGGACACCGCCAAACTGCACGGCGCTGGTGGTCTGCCGTGGACCAAGGTCACCGAAGACGGCTTTGAGGGTGGCATCGCCAAGTTCATCGACTGCATTGCAGAGGAACTCTCAGCCGCCCTCGGGGTTGAGCCTGGCGACACCATCCTGATGAGCTGCGATGAATGGCTCACGGCCTGCGAGTCGCTCGGGCAAGTTCGCCTGCATGCAGCGCGGCATCTTGAACTCATCGACACGACCGCCTGGAAGGCCCTCTGGGTTGTTGACTTCCCGATGTTCAAGTGGAATGCCGACAAACAGCGATGGCTCGCCGAGCATCATCCCTTCACGGCCCCGATCCCGGAGGACATCGACAAACTCGAGTCCGACCCCGGCTCGGTTGTATCAGCCGGCTATGACATGGTCCTCAACGGCTCCGAGATCGGCGGCGGCTCGATCCGTATCCACGACTCCGAGGTGCAGAACACGGTCTTCCGCGTACTCGGCCTTGAAGAAGAAGACATGCGTGTGAAGTTCGGTTTCCTTCTCGATGCGCTCAGTCAGGGTGCCCCCCCCCACGGCGGCGTTGCCTTCGGCCTGGATCGACTCGTCATGCTGCTCATGTGTACTGACAATATCCGAGACGTGATCGCCTTCCCCAAGACCCAAAGCGGCGCCGACCTCATGACCGAAGCTCCCGGCCCGATCGATCAGGAACAACTCAACGAACTCCAGATCCACTGTGTCGAACAAGTCGCCGCGGAATAAGCCAAACTCGATCGTAGTTCCGCCCACACGATGGCCTGCGGGAATGTTCACCACAGAAGAGCATGCGGCGAGCCAACGGCTCAAGAGTTGTTGAAGGTGTCCTTCGTCTTGTATCCCACACTGGGCACATGCTGTGACAATCTCGCAGCATCCGCTTGAACAAGTGGCTCCACTGCATGTGCCGTTTCGCGATGCCGCTGGGCGAGATGCTGATAGATCCGCGTACCTCCGGATTTCCACTCAATCTCTTGAACACTGAGTTCGCGGATCTGTCTCGCTGGCGTACCTGCCCAGAGTGTTCTGGGGGGGAGCGCGGTCCCCTCGCTCACAAAGGACATCGCGCCCACAATACAATCGGCGCCAACTTGGACATCATCCATCAGTACGGCATTCATGCCGATCAGGGCATTGCGGCCAACTGTACATCCATGCACGACTGCGCCGTGGCCAACATGGCCATCCTCCGCAATTACCACATCTTTGTCGGGATACGAATGCACGACACAGGTGTCCTGCACGTTGCTGCCCCGCATCATCTCGATGCGTGAGATATCACCACGCAGCACCGCACCGGGGCCGACAAAGCACGCCTCCCCGACGAAGACATCCCCGATGAGCACCGCGGTCTCGTGTACGAACGCCGTCGGATGCACGACCGGAATGATGTTCTCATAGGCGTAGCAGGGCATCAGACAACCGACTCCTCGACGAGTATTCGGCTCGCGACGAATCGAAGACGACCCGCGGCCAACAATACGCCGCTGCTGCGTGGAGCGCTGCCCGCCGAGTTGATGAGGTACGTGATATCAGTCTTGAAGCCGCAAGACGATCGCTCCGTATCCACCCAGCCGGTAATGCCGGGCTGGTCGATGGCGAAATTGTTGCCGAAGCGGGACTTCCATGCAGCCATGCCATCCTTCTTGGCATCCTCGCCGTAGATCCGTCCGCTCGGCACCTCGGGATAGGCCGACCAATACCCACGGGCTTCGCACGCAGCAATCGCTCCATCGAGCGTTTCACGATGTGTTTCAAACCAATTCTGTGACACGGGACCACTCCTTCCTGAAGGCCGCCATTGTAGGTCG
>DOVP01000294.1:801-2623 GCA_003520025.1 Phycisphaerales bacterium | reverse complement strand
TGGTTCTACTTTCACATGTCCAAGGTCAGTGCTTGGACACGGACGATGATTCTTCCGCTGGCGATCGTGACGGCGAAACGTCCGACTCGGACGCTTCCAAAGAGTTTGTGTATTGATGAGTTGTTCGTGGATGAACGTGAACGTCACCGACTCTCCAGAGGGTCCAAGGCGCCACCATTTTGGTCCACACTGTTTGGATTCATGGATACCGGGCTCAAGATCGCACATCACGTTGGCAGTTCACCCTTCCGCGGCATGGCCATCCAAACATGCCTCGACTGGATTCTTCGCCGCGCATCACAGGATGGCGAGTCTGCAACCGATGGTCTTGGTGCGATCTTCCCGCCGATGGTGTACATCCAGATTGCGATGCACGCGCTCGGGCGGGATCGCAGCGACCCGGTGCTGCGGCGGGCCGAGCGTGACCTTGACGACTTCTTTGTGGAGAAGTCCGACGAGCAAGGTGACTGGATCATGATTCAGCCGTGTTTCAGCCCCGTGTGGGATACGGGATACGCCTTGTACGCGCTGACTGCCTGCGGTTTGGACGCCGGCGATCCAAGTATCGATGCGGCGACAGAGTGGCTGCTCGGAAAGGAATGCACCTTCCGCGGTGATTGGGCCGTTGGTGTAGATTTGCCGCGAGACGCGAGTGGCTGGTATTTCGAGTACCACAACGCGTGGTATCCGGATGTCGACGACACGGCGCAGGTGGCCATGGCGCTGCGACGAACCGGTAGCAAGGCCGCGATCGCCGCGGGCAAGCGAGGTGTGAAATGGCTGCTCGCCATGCAGAACGACGACGGCGGGTGGGCGGCCTTCGATCGCACGAAACATCGGCAGATTTTGGAATACGTTCCGTTTGCTGACCATAACGCGATGCAAGATCCGTCATGTCCAGACATCACCGGTCGGATCCTGGAGTGTCTCGCATGGCACGGCTATACGACCGAAGATGACGTCGTGCATCGAGCGATCACGTACATCAAGCGTGAGCAGACATCCGAGGGAGCCTGGATCGGTCGGTGGGGCGTGAATTATCTCTACGGCACGTGGCAGGCACTGCTTGGTCCGATTCGGTGTGGCGTATCGCCCGACGAAGCGTGGGTGCAGCGGGCTGGCACCTGGGTATCGAGCGTACAGAAACACGATGGATCCTTTGGCGAAACGGCGGATTCCTACATAGATCCCGCACTCAAGGGCACGGGCATCAGTACGGCGAGCCAGACGGCGTGGGCGGCGATGACGCTGACCGAAATCTTCGGCGCAGATGATGAACGATCCCGCCGCGCTATCGAGTGGCTCTGCAATTCACAGTTGATCGAGGCCACCGACGAGGATTCCGCAGGTTCATGGTCTGAGAGCGAATACACGGGCACCGGGTTTCCGAGGGTCTTCTACCTTCGATACCACATGTACCGGTTGTATTTCCCATTGATGGCGGTGGCAAGATGGCAAGGCCACATATCTGGCCACCTTTCCTCACCTCAAAATGGAGCTGCGTCGTGATAACTGACGCGGCACGCAGTCGCAGGGTGTGTGAAGGCCAGTTTCGTTGCATGTAGACACAGCCGGTCTGCCATCACGACAACTTCCGGGGGGGCATAGAGATCGTCGCCAAGAATGGGGTGGCCGATGTGCTGCAGGTGCAGACGCAACTGGTGGCTGCGACCGGTCCGTGGCGTGAGTTCCAGCCGCGTTCGGTCGCCGAGTCGCTCGATGATTCGCCAAGCGGTTTGTGATGACTTGCCTTGAATCGAGTCAATGCATTGTCGTGGCGGGTTCTCCAGATCCTTTCGCATGGCTGCGTCAATGAGGCCCT
>DOVP01000294.1:0-499 GCA_003520025.1 Phycisphaerales bacterium | reverse complement strand
CTTCGCATGGCTGCGTCGATGAGGCCCTCATCTTCTGGTGGCTCGCCGAACACGATGGCCTCGTAGTGTTTCTCGACAAGTCGATCTTGGAATTGAATGCTCAGCGAGCGATGCGTATCGGCGTCGAACGCCATCACAATCACGCCAGAGGTATCGCGGTCGAGGCGATGCACGATGCGGGCGCCCGGAAAAGCCTCGGCTGCGCGGGAAGCGAGACAATCGGCTTTCTCAGGGCCGATACCCGGTACCGAAAGCATGGGGACTGGTTTGCTGAATACCACCAGCCACTCATCTTTGTGCAGGACGCCGGGGAGGCCGGGTGGGGCGTTGGGATGGTGGCCGTCGCTGTTCATGGTGGGTGGCTATCGTAATGGTCCTGCCATGACTCGTTGCACACTGCTTCTATTTGCCACGCTGCTGTTTGTTCCCACAGGTTGCGAGACTCGGCGTATTGAGTATCGCAAGCGACCATCGTGGGTTCGCCTGATGGGTGGTGATA
>DOVP01000123.1:3831-4973 GCA_003520025.1 Phycisphaerales bacterium | reverse complement strand
CGCTTGAACTTGATGACGTCGATCTTGTCACCCTTGATCTCACCGATGACTTCGGCGGTCACAGACGCGCCATCGAGATAGGGCGTGCCGACCTTCGCCGGATCATCACCTTCACCCTTGAGAGCCAGCACACGGTCAAAGGTGATCGTGCTGCCCTCAGCCGTCTCATCCTGACGCAGGTCCACATCGAGGACGGCACCGGGGGTGAGTTTGATCTGGGTTCCACTGTCTTCGACGATGGCGTACACGGGAGAACTCCTGCAAGAGAAACGCCCCTGAGCGGGCGGGAATCGCGGAGTGTAGCCGGATTCAGCCCCCCTGCCAAGCCAACCGGTGTACAAGGTTGCCCAAGGAGCCCTCACATGCAAGACACCCACCGAATCGAAACTCTCGAACGCACCGTCCGCCGCCAAGGCCGCTGGATCCTCCTGCTCGGGGGCCTGCTGGCCTTCTCGGCCCTCGCCGCCGCGACGCAGGCCATACCGAACGCCCCAATGAAGGTGACAATTGACAACCCGGTCAAAGTCATCCTCGAAGACATTGGATACCAGATTCGCTCGAACCATCCCATCCCGGTCAAGCAAAAGTAGAACTCTGCTAGCCTTCAGGCGATGTTCTCGATCATCGACTGGGCCGTCCTCTCGGCCTACATGGCGGCCGTCCTGTGGATCGGGGTATGGGCCGGAAAGCGAAAGGAACACGGCGACGACTTCTTTCTCGCTGGTCGCTCGATGCCCGCGTGGGCGGTGGCTGTCTCAGTGCTTGCGACCGCCCTCTCGGCGGCCACCTTTGTCGGCGGGCCGCAACAGTCCTACCGGGGTGATCTGACCTATCTCGCAAGCAACGTCGGCGGGCTGATCGCCGTGCTCATCGTCGGCCTCCTCTTTCTGCCTGCCTTCTACGCCGCGGGAACGCCGAGCATCTATGGATACCTCGGGCAGCGATTCAGCGTCGGAACGCAGGGGGCTGCGAGCGGGATGTTCATGTTCGGGCGACTGCTTGCAAGCGGCGCGAGGCTGTTCATTACCGCGATCCCATTTGCGCTCATCGCATTCGGGTCGGCAGAGGGCTGGCCGCTGGTGGCGGCGATCCTGCTCGTGACGGTCGCCGCTGCGGCCTACACCATGCTCGGAGGCATTCGA
>DOVP01000123.1:0-3520 GCA_003520025.1 Phycisphaerales bacterium | reverse complement strand
CCATGCTCGGAGGCATTCGAGCCGTGATCTGGACCGATGTGCTGCAAGCCTGTGTCGTCGTCGGGACAGTGACACTTGCCGTCTTCGTGCTACTAAATCGTATTGATCTGCCCATTGGAGACATCACTGATCTGCTGACCACAGCCGATGGCGGCGATAAACTCAGGGTCGTTGACTGGTCGGTCGACCACACGAAGCCATATACCGCGTGGGCTTCGCTCATCGGGTTCACGCTCTTCATGGTCGCCGCATTCGGCACCGATCAAGACCTCACGCAGCGAATGCTCACATGCCGCACCCCCGGCAAAGCGACCTGGGCAGTCATCCTGTCGAACCTGCTCGGCTGGCCGGTTGTGCTGCTCTTTCTCGTCGTAGGGCTGCTGCTGTGGGTGGAAGAGCAGGTGCACGGCCCCATTCTTCCAGACCTGCCCGAACAGAGCGATCGAGCCGTGTTCCTTCGGTTCATCCTGCGAGACATGCCGATGGGGCTTCGCGGGCTGATGGTTGCCGGCCTTTTTGCAGCCGCCATGAGCAGCCTCGACAGCGTCCTCAATGCGCTCGCATCCTCGACAGTCGCCGACTGGCTTCGCCCACTGCGGGCTCGACGTGGCCTTCCACGACGCACCGCCGACGAAGAAACTCGCCTCACCCGCGGCATCATCGCGATCTGGGCCGTGCTGCTCGCGTGCTTCGCCATCGGCGCTGCATTCTGGCAATCCGCATCCGGCCAAACCCTGATTGACTTCGCCCTCGGCGTCATGGTGTTCGCGTACGCAGGCCTGCTCGGCGTGTTCGCAACAGGCCTGCTGACCAACCGTGGATCCCCCGCTTCCGCCGCCGCAGCATTGGCCGCTGGATTGCTCGTGGTCGTCGCAATTGAACCGGCGGTGTGGCGGCTGTGGATGGGCGAAGAGATCAAACCACTAGCATTTCCCTGGCGAATGACCGTCGCCTCGGCTGTTGCGTTCCTGATATGCCTTTCCGGACGATCACAGACGCAGAGCTCCCCCACATCTAAGACAACTGCCCCAACCTCGTAATCGCCTCCTCCAGAACCGGCATGGTCTTGCAGAACGCAAACCGCACCAATTGTTTCCCGTCCTCTGGATTGACGTAGAACGACCCCGGTGGAATCGCCGCAACGCCCACATCCTTCACCAAATGCATGCAAAACGACTCTGCATCGGAATAGCCAAACGGCGTGTGGTCACACATGACGAAGTAGGTGCCGTCCGGACGACATACGCCGAACCCCGCGGCCTCCAGCGCATCACACAACAGATCCCGCCGGGCCAAATAGTCGCTGCCGAGCGCCGCGTAGTAGTCATCGCCGAGCCCGAGGGCCGCTGCGGCCCCGTGTTGCAGCGGTGATGCGACCGAGTAAATCTGAAACTGATGCGATGCGCGAACGGCCGCAGTCAACTCCGGCGGCGCGATGGCCCAGCCGATCTTCCAGCCCGTCATCGAGAAGGTCTTCGCCATGGATCGCAGCGTGATCGTCCGTGGCCACATGCCGTCGATCGTCGCAAGCGGCACGTGCTCGCCGCTGAAAACGATGCGATCGTAGACCTCGTCGGTAATCGCAATGAGATCGTGCTCCATGCAGATCGCCGCAAGTCCCTCAAGTTCATCCCGGCTTGCCACGTGTCCGGTCGGATTGTGTGGCGTGTTGAGCAGAATGGCTCGCGTCTGCGGAGTAATCGCCGCCCGAACGGCATCAAGATCGATGCCGAAGTCCGGCGGCCGCGTCGTTACCGTCTTCATGACGCCGCCAGCCATCGCGATCGTGGCCGGGTACGAGTCATAGAACGGCTCGAATACGATCACTTCGTCGCCAGGGTTCAACAGCCCGAGCATCGTCGCAGCGATCGCCTCAGTACACCCCGCAGTAACGGTAATCTCGCTGGCAGGGTCAACGGAAAGCCCACTGCTGGCGAGCAGATCTGCGGCGATGGCATTGGTGAGTTTCGGCACCCCCCCCATCGGCGCGTACTGATTATGCCCATCTTGCATGGCGCGATACGCCGCCTCAATCACTTCCGCCGGGCCGTCAAAGTCGGGGAAGCCCTGCCCCAAATTGACCGCACCATGCTCAAGTGCCAGCCGGCTCCATGTTGCAAAAACGGACTCTCCAAACGGCTGTAGTCGCAATGCGGTCTGCATGGGAGCATGGTAAACGTCTAAAAACTCGCGCGGGAACCCGCTGGCAATGTCTCTTCATGGAATGCGGGTATTCTTGGTAGCCATGTCCATCCTTGCATTGTTCGCATCTGCGGCACTGACCATCCCGACCCCAGCTGGACCGCCCAATCCAGAGCCGGTCCACGGTCGCATCGAACATATCGACGGTGTTCGCGTCGTGCATGTCTTCGGCACACCCGATCAAATGGGCTATGCGCACGGGTGGCTCGTGGGCGAAGACTTCGTCATTGGACTTCAGGAGCTGTTCGGGCAGTTGCCGCCGGCCGCAGCCAGCCTTGCCGACTTCATGCGGTCCTGGACGCCGATGATCAAACTGACGGATGCCCAGCGGGCAGAACTTGCAGCGGCGTACCGCGGCATGCGGGACCGCATGGGCACGCAGTCCATGCAGATTCCAGGCCTCGATCGCTGTGTGGACGAAACCGACCTGCTCGTCTGGAACGGCTATGACATGTTCCGAGCTGTCGGCTGCAGTGGCTTCTCAGCCTGGGGCGAGCGAACCAAGGACGGCGAAGTCATCACGGCCCGCACACTAGACCTTGCCGTCTTCTCACCGCGGTGGGTCGAGTCACAGATCCTTCTGGTGCGGCATCCCGCCGAAGGCAAGGCGACGGCTTGCATCACGCCGGTCGGATTGCTCGGCTGCATGACGGGCATCAACGAGGATGGGGTCTGCGGGTTCCTGCACGATGGCGATGGCGACGACATGATGTCCGTACTCGAACCAGAGCGACCCGTGATGTTCGCCATCCGCGACATTCTGGAACGCGCCACAGCAAATGACGCCTTCTCGATCGCCGAAGAAGAACTCGCAGCCCAAGGACCCTTCCCCCAGTCCTACATGATCCGGATCGTGCGCCCCGCCTCCGGCGAAGAAGCCGCTCGCGTGTTTCGACTCGACGCGGAAGGTCACGGACAAAATGATGCGGCAGAAGGTCTGGCCATCACAACGAACCACTACATCACCGGCGACACCGCCGCTTCGCCCCTTCCGAGAGGTGATTCCCGTCGCCGATACGCGAAGATTGCTCGCGTCTGCGGCGACACTGACCCAGACTTGCCCATCACCTGCGAGACCGCATGGGAGGCCATCCGCCGCGTCGCAGCAGATCACCCGAGATACAAGACACTGCACGCAATGGTCGCTCGACCTGCAAGCGGTGAAATACAAATCTGCGTGGCCGGCCGTGACGCAGACGGCACACTCAAAGCCGCTACGGCGCACCCCCCGACCATCATGACGCTGAACCAGTTGTTTGATGCCCCCCCACCAATGCTCAAACTTCGCCCCGCCCCCGCCCCCGGAATTAGCCTCACT
>DOVP01000239.1 GCA_003520025.1 Phycisphaerales bacterium | reverse complement strand
TTGCCGATGAAGATGACGTTGGCTCGCTCGATGATGCCGATGTCATTCATCCGCAGATAGGTGAAAATGAAATCGAGCGCCTCGAGGCGAGGCATCGGCTTGTCCGCGACGATGTTGAACTTATCGGCGGAATTTGAACCTCTGGAAGTCTTTATGCCGACCGGCATGACGACCTTGCCGGTTTCCAACGCGATGAACTCGACGAGTTCCTCGAGTTTGACTTCCTTGAAGGCCAGTACGACCGACTCGTTCTTCACCGGGCGGCGGTCGCTGCGAATGCTCTCGGTGGTCCAAGTGACGGGTTCCGCGGTCTCCTCTTCGGCCTCGGGGACTTCTTCTGTGGCGATCAGTTCGTCATCCTCGGATCCGAGTTCGGCTGCAATTTCCTCTTCGGCGATCTCTTCCTCGATCTCTGCAATTTCCTCGTTGATTTCGATCGCCTCTTCTTCCTCGGTGGGGGGCTCCGTGACCGGCTCCACGACCGGCTCCGGAGCCGGTGGCGGCGCTGGCGTTGGGCGATCGCCTTGAGCGGCGGCCGGAACGCATGCCAACCCGGCAAGCAGGCTCACGCACAGTGTTGTCACGATCGATGGTGTGGCCACAAGAGGTCCTCTCTGGGATCGGTTCGAACCAACGCGGCAGGATCGGGTGTATTCCATTGAAACACGTGTCTTCATTCGGGGTGCATCCTTGCAGGTCGGCTCTCGTCCACGGTCCGAGTTGGTGAAGATGTCGGGAGTTCCAGCACGCCCGACAGCGTGTTATTGTCCAGCAGTTCGTCCGGACGTTCAAAGACAGGCACCGTGAACGGCCCGCCGTCTTTCCACATCAGTTCAACACTTCGCGGGGCGTCGACCGACACGACTTCGATGTTGTCCATGCTGCGGCCCACGGGAATGACCATCAGACCGTCGCCCGAGCCGACACGAAAGAAGACATCGCTTCCATAGATCGCAATGATGTCGGGGCCAGCGTACCTCTTGGGGCGGTTGTCGACCTTCGGCTGTTCGGTGACCTTGGGGGGTTCCGGCTTGCATGTATCGGGGCCGCAGGTCGTATCCTTCCCCTTGAACCGGCCACCTCGTTCCCGACAGGCGTCGCGGCGCATGATCGTGCATTCCTCGTCAACGCAGCAGGCGCCGATGGGCTCCGGCGGTTTGGGTTTGGGTGGCGAGTCGGGCTCGAAGAAGAACGAGCGTCCGTGGACGCGATTGAGGTCGGTGCGGTGGGTCTCGTCGTGGGTGGCGATGAGCTGCTCGTAGGTTCCATCATCGAGCATATCGCCTCCTCCGAGCGACCCAATGGCGGCCAGTATCGGGATGACGAGCCAGAGCCCTGCGATGAAGAGCCCCGCAACGCAGGCCATGCTGATGCCAAGTGGACCTTGGAACTGCGATCGATCGATCATCGACGGGTCCCTCCGCGGATCCATGCTTCGATGGTCAATTCCACCTCGAGATTCAGCCTACCAGTTTTTCCCTGCTGCACGCGGGCGCTGTTGATGCTCTCGAGTTCCGGGCTGTCTTCGAGAGCGCCGAGAATCTCGATGGCCTTTTCCTCCGGCGCCTCGAACTTGAGCGTGGCCTTGATGCGGTCGATGCCCGTCAGCATGCTGCCTCCGACCTTGGCGGTGCTCGATGACTCGTTGAATTCGTAGGCGCGAATACCGAACTCATCCATGATGGCATTGACCGCTTCGAGCATGGCCTGCGACTCGTTGGCCCGCTGCGAGGGTGACACCATCGGCCCGTATGCGACGACATTGGCTCGCTGGGCAGCAGCCTGCGTGGCAGCTCGATCGACTCGGTCGACCTGATTGCTAATCTCATCGGCGGCGCCGCCCCAACTCGCGGAAATCGGGGCAATCAACTCAGACCAGAACAACACCACGAGCAGCCCGACTCCGAGCAGCGCAATCATCCGCCCACTGCGGGACATTCGCTCGTATTCCTGACGGGCGCGTTGGGCAAACTGGCTGCTGGTACTCACGATCCGTCCTCCCTTGGGATTTCACGGAGGTGGGCGAAGAGCCGTTTCCAATAATCGTGCAGTTGTTTGTCAAGATCCGGATCGGTTACCCGCTTTCGGGCGGCGGAGACTTCATTGACCTTGGCAAGCGTCTCCGCGCGGCCGAGGGTAGCGATCTGTTCATCACTGAGAATCTCCGGGATCGCCCCGAGATCCTCCGCGGAGAGGTCGCCGCTGCGAGCCCCTTCGCCAGCAATGCTGCGTGAACCTGTGTCGCCAGCCGACACGTCACGACCGCCGCGGTCGGGTCGGTTGGAGCCGCCGGTCGAGTCGGTTCTGCGGGGCACATCGGGCGTGTTGCCGTTCAGCGAGGAGGGAGGCGGTACGCTTCCATCGCCCGAGGGGGTTCGATCGACACGTCCATCAGGCGGCACCGAAGCGACACTTCCGGAGCCGCTTGCGTGAGGGGTTGATGATGGCGTGGACGTATCCCCGGCGGTTGCTTCGCCTGGTTTCCAGATCGCTGCGAGGCTGCGTCTCGGGGCGGGGCCACCCTCGACGGTGGTGGGCAGTTTGTACCGTCGCTGCTGGTGTGTCCAAGCGGCGAAATCTTGTTCTTCGGCGTAGTTTGGGCGAATGGCGGCGGATCCAATCGTGGCGTCCAACGTGAAGGACCGCATGCCGAGGTTGCTCTGCGCGTCCCAGTCGACTGTGACGTCCTTGAAAACGCGTGACGCCTGCATCTGCGACTTCATGGTGCCGATCAGTTCGGCCGCGGACTGCCCCTCGAAGGCCGTTGCTTCGCCACTGATTCGCACCGGCTCGCCTGCACTCATCTTGACGCGGTCGAGTTTGATGCCCAGAGGAGTGGATGCGGCGATGTCAGCGAGCAGTTTGGTGACGGGGATGGATCCGCTGCCGAGTTGGGCGTACATCTTGTTCCGCTGCTCGACCATGGCCGCAGTGGTGACGGCATCGTCGAGGCTGCCGTGGGCGAGCCGCAGCAGTCCGTATCGGATGCCGTTTGCGACCATCGGCCCGAAGAGCAGAACCAGTATGAACAGGACAGCCAGTCGCGCGGCGACAGAGGGCTTGGACAAGGTGTCATAGGCACGCTCGCCGAAGGTTGGTTCGTGTTCGGGAAGGGAGGGACGGAGTACGGTGAGTGGGGCGAGGTCATCGGTGGTCGCCAAGGCGCACGCAATCGCAATGCCGAAGAGGGCGGTGTCTTCCAGAGCCATGTCACTGCACCGCGATTTGATCGCCGATCTGGCTGACTCGGGCAGCGAGAGAAATGGCTGATCGGCTGCCGATGATTCAACATGAGCAGCGAGCGAGCGGGCTTCCTCCAGCGGCCAGTTTGCCTGCACGGCGGACTCGGTGACCAGCCGGCTGGCCGCATCGGGCCCCGAGAACTCGGCGATGTGGGTGGAACGAACCGCCAGACGTCCCCGCCCCGCCAGCGCCAGTGCGGTGCTGCCGTCGGCGGGGTCGTGCCAGATCAGCGGCAAGTCCGCTCTGGTTTCGCCCATCAGCGAGAGCAGCCCGACAACGTCCGGCACGCCAATGACGTTCTCAAGCCCGGCGGGCAGCCGAATGGGATGCCGCTCGGGCCACGCTACGGCGACACCGAACCGAACATCGTCGGCGGATTCGCTCGGCAGCACGGTGGCCGCGATCCGGTGTGGCGGCGCCGAATCGCCGAGCCGCTCCGCCGCCGCCTCGTGTAGTTGGTGGTCCAGGATGGCTTCGTCGCCGCTTCCGAGTCGGATGGATCGACAGAGCATCGCTCGCGCCGGGATGACAACACGGGTTGTTCCCTCTTCGTCGCCGCACCACCGGGAAACCTCAGTTTCGCCGAGCCGGGCTGTGTCCAGCACGCGAATTCCCTCGCTCGTGGGCATATACCGGAGGGCGGACCAGCCGCCATCCACCCAGTGCAGGAGGGTCATCGAGGTCCAAGACGAGGTATCGGAACCAAGTCTGCTCATCGGGGGGAGGATATCCGAATGGGTTCCACCGCGACCCCCCCGGGGACCGTCCTCGGGGTGAGCAGGGGTGCCCCGGCTCAGTCTTCGCGATATTCGAGAATTCGCACGGGAAGCGTGGAACGATCGACCACCATGTTGATTTCCGCAACCTCGTCGGTTGCGGCACTTCGGCCTCGCGAGCAGATGGCGAAGACGTTGCTGTTGGTGTCGAACATGGGGATGAGCTGCGTGAGGGCCTGTTCGTCGATGCCCTGGAGATCCCAGAAGTCCACTGGACTGGTCAGCCCGCTAGCTCGGCGGGTTCTGAGGCTCAGCAGGCCATCTACCAATCGCTCGCCGCCCTCAAACATCGCGTAGAGCGTCTCGGGGGGGACCGTATTGATGTTGATTCGACCCCAGTCGCGGCGGTGGGATGGCGTCAGGGAGGTTTCAGAGAGAATGGCGGCAACCTCATCCCGGGTGTAGACGATTTCGGAGGACTCAGTTTCCTCTTCCTCGGCATTCTCGTCGGTCGATGATGCCGTTTCTCGCCCCAATGCCGCGATCAGTTCGGTAGCGCTGAACTCGCCGCTGACGGCCGAGGAGATGATGGCATCGGCTTTTTCGGGTGGAAATTCCAGATTCAGCAGATCCATTCGCTCGATGAGTTCGTCCGCGTCGGTTGCCAGCAACCAGATCCGGGGCAGTCCGCTCGCGGTTGCTCCGTCCGCGACTGAGCGGACCGTCAACATACGTGCCCAGCCACCGTTGAGGACACCCGATTCATCGTCCCATGGAAGCGTTTCTTCGCCGTCGTCCTCTTCCGGATCGAGCATGGCGTTGAGGTTCCAATCTTCGCCACGGATGTCATTCGGCTCAATACCCGCGACGAGTTCAAGTTCGGCCACGCTTTGCAGTGGGGCGTTGCGGGGTTCGTACCGCGCGTCGAGAGAGAGGTAGTAGTCGCGTTCGACACCGAACTCGGAGGGGTCGTCGTCTTCGTCGATCCAATCCTCGATGGCCGCGTACACGCCCCAGGCCAGCGGGGCGAACATCATGTCGATGTAGCCTCGCTGTTCACCATTGACATTGAGTTTGGCGTGTTCGTCGAGTGGCCCCGCAAAGGGTGTCACCGTGTCGCCGCTGGCATGCTGAATGAGCCACGAACCACCTGTGAGTTCGCCTGTGTGTACGCGTTCAAGGTCGGTCACCATCGCGTAGGCATCATTCTGGACGGGATACCGCGTGTGGTAGGCGAGTGTGGCAATCGTTGCTTCGGCCCCGGCCCGTGCAGCCCAACGTGCTCGGATGTGCTCCATCGTGTCGCGGCCGAGCATGGCCATGCGATTGGTGCCAACTTGCAACGCGGCGACGAGCATCGCGGCGATGGTGAGGCCCCAGATGACGGCCACCATGGCGCTTCCGCGTCGTATTTGGTTCATGGACCACCTCCGGGGCGGCTGCCAGCGCCGGGCCCGCTGCTCCCGCCGCCCTGAAGCGTGGCGCTGCCCCCACCGGGACCGATGATGACTGTGCCCGCTGGTGTCTCGATGGATGTGCCGCCCGAGGGGACACCGCCGGTTCCAGTTCCACCCGTTCCGGTATCGATTGCTTGGCCATCGGGCAGGGGAGCGCCGCTACGCGGAATCGGGGGCGCTGTCGCGGTGGCGACCGCATCGAGGACATCGTCGTACAGATCCATGTCGAGCCCAAAGCGTTCGATGATTTCTTCGGTGAGCAGGACATCGGCCATTTCAACCGGCATTTGGCTGCGATCGATGGGAACCACCGTTCGCAGCATGGCGAGCGGGTGATCGGCGGGGGACTCGCCGGGCGCAGCCCCGCTGGCGGTGATGGTCAGCCGAAAGGCCCATGGCAGACCTTCTTCGTCGCTGTCCCACTGTTCAAACCAGTTGACGCCATTCCATGCTTCGATCTGCAACTCAAGAATGCCCTCGACAACCGGTGTGATGATGCCGCCGCCGCGTGGATAGGCATCTGGCATGGCATCGCGTCTCTGCCAAAGTACCGGACCCAGATCGTCATCTTCGATGCGATAGTGTGTTTCAAACTCAAGCCCATCACCGTTGTAGCGGATGTCGCGGGTGGCTTGCAAGCGGTTGTTGAAGACGATGATCTCGTCTCGATTTAGTTCCATTCCATCAAGCGTCATGGTGTTGTCTGCAAGCAGGACGCGAGTGAAGAAGAGATCGTCCCGCCGAAGAAGCGACACGAGGTCGCGCCTGACCATTCGCATGGCGGCATCGGCGCGGAGGTGCGCATCGATACGAGCACGGGTTGTGTTGCGTGATTTGGAAACCTGCTGAATCGCCACACCCATCGCCAGCAGTACACCGGCAAGCAGCACGCCGGCGAGCAGGAACTCGAGCATTGTGAAGCCGCGTCGGGTCGATCTGTGTCGGTGTCGATTCATCAGCCGCCATCTCCAAGCGGCTGCGCTTCTTCCTCGTCCCACGTCCGCCCCTCGCGGTCGAGCGGTTCCTCCGGCTTCCAGTTGACCGGGTCATCCTCGTCGCCCTGTCGCGGGGCGATCAGGGTGTCGATGGCGACTGACATGGGGCCACCTCGATCCTGCCAAGACACGGTGGCTCGGGCCTTCCAAGCTTCCCAATCGCTTGGTCGAGACAATTCCAATACCCAGTTGAACCGTTCAAATGGCGGTTCGAAACGGCCCTCCATCGGTTCGGATTGCTGATAGACAGCCGGCCCGACCGCCACCACCATCGCAAGCGCCTCGTCGGCGAGCCACGACGCGGTCAAACGCCATTCGCCGGTCTGTTCGGCTCGCAGGGCCTGACTGGCCATCGAAAGGGTGACCGCAAGGCCAACGCCCAACAGGAGCGCGGCAATCAGTACATCGAGCAGCACTACGCCGGTGCGTATGCGTTCTCGTGGCATCACCAGTCCTCCTGCCAGCGTCCAGAGGTATCCAGATCGATGGCGGTACGAGGAACGCTGCTGTTCGGTTCGTTTCGCATCGAGTCCTGCTTCAGCGGTCTGAGCGAGCACGAGTTCAGGGTGAGCCGGACCGACCGTGGGTTGCGGGGGTCGTCGCTCTGGAGCGTCACCTCAAGGCTCGGACGAGGCTGCCCCGGCAGATTGGTGATGGGTTTGTCGGAGGGATCGACCCAATCGCCCTCGACGAGAAACTCCATCGCTTGCACGGGTAGGAATTCTGGAAGACGCACCTCCCGCACGGAGCGGTCGGGTTGCCACCCGTCGTTGAATTCGTCCCGTTCGCCACGGCGGATGACCAGTTGCAGGCTGTTGCGTTCAGGGTCCATACTGATGCCGACCGGCTCGTCGGCGAACTCGCTGCGGATGGCGTACATCAGCATGAGATCACTGACTTGCTCGGTGGCGAGATCGAATTCGCGACTGCGGCCGCCAGTGAGCCGGCTCACCAGTACGACCGCGAGCATCGCCATCATCACGGTGACGACGATGACTTCGATCAGCGTGAAGCCGGTGTGTCTTGGCCTATTGCGTGATGTCCGCATTGATTTGATCGCCGCCGGGTGCCTTGTCGGCACCGAATGACATGATGTCGTAGTCGGCGTTCACGTCACCGGGAACGCGCACGATGAAATCCAATCCCCACGGGTCGGTGACATCGGTGACCTTGGGAAGATAGGGGCCGTTCGGGCCACCGCCCTCCTCGGGGCGAAGCGTGAGGACGGTCAGATCGAACCCGTCTTCCGGCTGGGGCTGGCCGATGTCGATCAGGTAGAGCGTGAGGGCCTGGCTGATCTTTGCGGCCTGCGTCTTGGCGATTTCCGCCTGGCCGCGGCCGAAGACACCCATCACTCGTCCTGCGACAACTGTCATGAGCAAGGCGAGCACCGTCACAATAACGATGACCTCAACGAGCGTGAAGCCTCGGCGGGCGAGTGTTCGGCGGCGGGTGAGGGTGTGGTTCATGTGGAGGTCTCCAAGGGGGTGTGGTCAACCGGCGATGTTCTGAAGTTCAAGGAGGGGAAGCAGAATGGCGGCCAGGACGAATGCGCCCAGTGATGCCATGATGATGATGAGAATGGGAGGGAATGCTTTCGTGAAAATCTTGATGGACACGTTGACCTGCCGATCGAAGGCCGTCGCGGCGTGGCTGAGCATTTTTTCGAGTTGCCCGGATCGTTCACCGAGATTGACGACTTGCACCAGCAGCGGCGGGAACAACCCGGACCGCTCAAGCGGTTCGGCCAGCGGCCGCCCTTCGGTTACCTGTCCATGCACATCATCGATCGCGCGCATCATGGCGGTATTGACGAGCGTATCGCGTGTGATGTTCAGACAATCCAGCAGCGGTAGCCCCGCAGCGGCGAGCGTGCCCATGGTCCGGGTGAATCGGGCGACCGCTACATCTCGTAGCAATTGCCCGAGGACCGGAATCTTGAGTTTCCATGTGTCCCACCGCAGGCGGTTTTCGGGGGCCGCGATCCAGAATTTCCAGAACAGCACACCTCCGACGATGCCCGCGATACACAGGATCCACCATGCGGCGATGAAACCGGCGAGATCCAGCAGGATCTGTGTTGGCAGCGGCAATTGCTTCATGCCAGCGGCCATGAGTGGCTCCATCAGGCGGGGAATCAGGACGGTCACCAGAATGATGGCGCTGCAGAGAATGAGCACCGCCACCATCAACGGATAGAAGACGGCACCGAGGATCTCGCGTCGCAGTTCGATGCTTCGCTCAAGCAGGTCAGCGAGTTGATGCAGCACGATGCTGCTGTCGCCGGAGGCGTCCGCGGCTCGAAGCATGCCACCAATCAGATCATCGAATGGTGGGCCGTAGGACACAGCGGCCTTGTGCAGGGACTCGCCAGCTTCCACTCGTTCGATCATGTGGTCGAGTACAACTGGTGCGGCGTGGCCCGACGCCTGTTTGCGAATCGTGCGAAGGGCCTGCATGAGTGGGAGTCCCGCTTCGAGGGCCGTGGCGAGTTCTCGCATGAGCGAGGCCACTTCCGTCTTCCGCATGTTCGGTCGGCGTGTGCGGCGGCTTGTGGACTGGCCCGTCGTATGGGAAATGCTCGCACGAGCGGACGCGGCTGCAACCAGCGAGGTGGCGGTCTCGCCGCGCTGCAACAGTTGCCGCGTGGCATCGGCCCGGCTCGCGGCCGAGATGGAGCCACGGCGGGCTCTGCCGGTTGTCGTGATGGCTTCGTACTCGAATGTCGGCATGGGCTACTCGAAAATTTCCTCTGCGTCCTGAGTGGCGCGGAGTACTTCCGGGACAGTCGTCACACCTTCACGGGCGCGGTCCATGCCGTCCTCCCGCATGGTTCGGAAACTCTTTGGGAGGCATTCTGCGATGCCTGTGTTCACGGCACCGCCAGCGATGGCCCGCCGCAGGTCGCCTGTGATCCGGATCAGTTCGAAGAAGCCCACGCGTCCGCGGTAGCCGCTGCCGCTGCACTTGTCGCAGCCGGCACCGATCCAGACCTTGCCGCCAAAGGTCTTGGCTTCGGTGTCGGGAAGGCGAGCGGCGATGTCTTCCGGCATGGGGACCTGTGTGCGGCAGTGCTCACAGATTCGGCGACCGAGCCGCTGCGCGAGCAGCCCCTCAAGGACCGACGCCACCAGATACGGTTCGGCGCCCATGTCGACGAGTCGCCCGATCGAACTGATAGCGTCATTGGTATGCAGCGTCGAGAGAATGAGGTGGCCGGTCAGGGCCGAGCGAATGGCGATGTCGGCTGTTTCTCCATCGCGAATCTCGCCCACGAGTACGACATCGGGGTCCTGACGCAGAATAGACCGCAGCCCCGAGGCGAAGGAGAGTCCGCGTTTGGCGTTGACGGGCATCTGGTTGATGCCGGGGAGTTCATATTCGACGGGGTCTTCGATCGTGATGATCTTCTTGGTCGGGTCAAAGATACGGGTGAGCGAGGCATAGAGGGTGGTCGTCTTGCCCGAGCCAGTCGGTCCTGTGTTGAGCAGGATGCCGTGCGGCTTGGCGAGCAGGCTGTCCATTGCCGATTGTAGTTCTGGTCGTATTCCGAGCGTGTCGAAGTCAAGCCGCAATTGGCTCTTGTCGAGAATACGCATCACGACCGATTCGCCGTAGAGCGTCGGGACGGTGGAAACACGAATGTCGATCTTTCGTCCTTCGTATCTCAGCGAGATCTTGCCGTCCTGCGGCACATACCGCTCGGCGATGTTCATGCCCGCCATAATCTTGATGCGGCCGATGAGCGCCGGTTGCAAGTGCTTCGGTGGCGGGGGCTGCATGTGCAGCACGCCGTCGATGCGGTAGCGAACCGTCAGTTCATTCTCGAAGGGCTCGACGTGCACGTCGCTGGTGCGGGACTGAATGGCCTCGATGAGAATGAGGTTGACCAGATTGACCAGCGTCGGCTCTTCGGCCATCCGGTGGATGTCGTCGGTTTCGAAGGCGTCGAGGTTGTGCTCAAGGTCATCGCCGTCCGCTTCGGTCTGTCCACCGAGCAGATCGGCCATCTTGGAGGCCGTCGTGCCGTAGTGCTTCCGAAGTAGTTCGGCGAAGATGCCGGGGTCCATGCCCTCACGCTCGACGGGAAGTCCGGTGAGCACGGCGATTTCATCGGCGGCTTCGGTGTCGAGTGGATCGAACATCGCCAGCACCAGCGAGTGACCCCGCCGCATGATCGGGACGATGCGAAGTCGCACCGCGACTTCGGGTTCCACTAATTCAATGGCTGCGGAGTCGGCTTCGACCGGTCGCTCATGCCAAGCGAGCCCCAGAAGGTCCGCCCTGGAGCGAATGGCGGCCGCTTCCTCGTCGATGGTGCGGTTGGCGGTCAGGGTTTCTTCGGCCGCCTCGCCGGTGTCATGATCGAACTGCGTGGGATCTCGGTCCATGTTCAGTCGTCGCGGCCCTTGCCGCCGCCGATGGGCGCGGCCGGGCGTTCGTTTCCGAATGTCTTGTCGGGTCCGGTCAACTTGCCGCTGGCGGTTTCGCCTCGTTCCTTGGCATTGCTTGGCTTGCCAGCTGCGCGAATGCCACCCGGGCCGCCTTTGATTGCATTTGGATCACCCGGCTTGGGGCGTGGCATGTAGCGAGAGGCACCGTCCAGTTCGGAGAAGAGTTCCAAGCCGAGCAGATCTCGGAGCAGTTCAACATATCGGGTGCCGAGTTCACGTCGCTGTTGATAAAGTTCGCGAGTCGGGTCCGTTGGGCGATCAAGCGTTTCGCCCCGGAGTCTGCGGAGTCGGTTCTGAATCTTTGCCTCCTCCAACTCGGGTTCCCACTTTCGGGTCAAGTCCAAGATCGCCGTATTGATCGCATCGAGTTCCGCCCGGTACTCAGCGAAGAGGTTCTCCACGGCTGCGAGCAAGTCCGCGTCGGCGCGGACGGTCTCGTTCTGCATGGCCGCCTTGAAGATTCGCTCTGCGGGTGTCTGGCGATAGGCCCGGGCATAGCCTCGTTTGAGCGCCTCGCGGCGGAAGGCATCGCCGTGGGCGCCGAGCAGGCCAGCGATTTCTTCGATGGCGGCGTCGGTGATGTCTCGAACTCGGATGCGGGTAGCGAGTTCCTGCCTTCGTTTCTGCACATCCCCTTCATCGGTAGTGCCGTTGTTGATCTGTTCGAGCAGATTGAAGTTCTGTCTTGTCGCCTCGGCCCGTTCGACAAGTGCCTCGTGCAGGGCCAACTCCCATTGCAGTTTTGCTTCTGCCAGAGACGTACCAGCGGCGGGCTGGAGATCGAGATCACGTAATACATGGTCAATGTTCGTGTTCTCGCCCGAGAGTCGTCCCTCCGGGAGCCGTTTCTCGCGATCGAGTCGACGGTTGAAGGCCGTCCAAGCGGACTGTTGTTGCGGGTCGAGGATGATGCGGATGTTCTCGACGAGTTGGAGCCCGAGCACATCCCGCTGGCCTGCCCAACCTTGGATAGGTGCGAGAACGGCTTTGACGATCGCATCCTTGTCATCGCCCAGTTCGCCGACGTTGTTGGCGACGTCGGTCACTTGGTTTTCCATGCCGTCGAGGCCTTCTTGAAATTCCCGTTCATAGTCATCGAAGATCATCTCCGCGATGAGTTGTTGCTCCTCGGTGAGGTTCAATCCCTCGATGAAGAGCAGCAGATCGCGGCTGAAATACTCGGGCTTCATGATCGCAGGGAGGCTGCCGAGACCTTGAGCGGTGGCGGCGATCCCAATCGAAAGGGCGGCGAGAAGCGAGAGGCTGGCATGCAGGAGGTGGGTGGGGGTCATGGGGGTTCTCTCCAAGGATCTCGGGCTCATGATCGGGGTCAAGACCACATCAACGATGGATTGGCCCATTTATGGCAGTGAAGATAAGAAGCCGGTGGCGATTGTACTCCCCGAGGCGGAGGTTTCAGCCTTTCCCGGGCGTGATGGTCCGTTGTTCGATGCGTTTCTCGGACACGGTTTGGACGATCCTGTCCACGTAGATCCCCGGTGTGTGGACCTGATCAGGGTCAATGGAGCCTGCTGGGACGATTTCTTCGACTTCAGCGACCGTGACAGCGCCGCACATGGCGACAGCTGGATTGAAGTTCCGGGCGGTCTTGCGGTAGACCAGATTTCCCACTTCATCAGCCTTCCAAGCCTTGACCAGCGAGAGATCAGCCTTGATTCCAGCCTCCAGAATATGGGTGTGCTCGCCAAATGCCCGGTGCTCCTTGCCTTCTGCGACAACCGTGCCGACCCCGGTTCGGGTGTAAAAACCAGGAATTCCGGCCCCGCCGGCTCGCATCCGCTCGGCCAGCGTGCCTTGCGGGGTGAATTCCAATT
>DOVP01000254.1 GCA_003520025.1 Phycisphaerales bacterium | reverse complement strand
CGAGGCGAACGCGGGGGCGAACGCACCGCGGGCAGCGGCGTGGCGTGGTTTGTGGTGGCTGCACTCGCAACCATTCCAATGACCTTGCTGCGACCGAACGGCGATCTGGCCGGGATGGCGGCGGGGCTGCTCATTCTGCTGGTCGCCTGGATTCCGGCGGTACACCGACGGTACGCTGCTGGAGAGGCGGGACGGGCCGTGGGATGGGCCGTCGCTGGCGTAGCCGTGCTGGACTCGGCCAT
Organism: Phycisphaerales bacterium; assembly: GCA_003520025.1. Lineage (GTDB taxonomy): Bacteria > Planctomycetota > Phycisphaerae > Phycisphaerales > SM1A02 > UBA12567. The sequence continues at coordinate 5,690 of DOVP01000254.1, read as the reverse complement.
GCTGCTCGCCGGTGGTCTTCCTGTGTTCTCTGCAGCCGCCATAGTGTGCGCGGCGATCACGCTGGGCGGACAGCGACTCGGTGGAGGCGGATCTTGACATGACACATCGCACTGCCATCATCGACCTCGTCGCCCTCACGGACGAACAACTCGAAGACATGCCTCGACTCGCTGCCTTGTGCAGCGGCGGATCCAGAACGCGGCTCCAACCTCAGTTCCCCGCCGTCACATGTACGAGCCAAACCACGATGCTCACAGGCGAGAAGCCAAGCACGCACGGCATCATCGGCAACGGCTGGTACGATCGCGACACCGCCGAAACCAGATTTTGGCAGCAGTCCGATGGGGTTGTGCAGCGCGAGCGGATCTGGGATCGCCTGCGAGCGATCGACTCCGACATCACCACCGCCAACTGTTTCTGGTGGTATGCGATGTACTCCGGCGCTGATGTTTCAATCACACCGCGGCCGATGTACCCAGCCGACGGCCGCAAGATCCCCGATATCTGGTCCTCCCCTGGAAGTCTCCGCGACGAGTTGCAAGCAACGCTGGGACGATTTCCGCTGTTTCACTTCTGGGGACCGGCAGCCAACATCTCCAGTTCCAAATGGATCGCAGATGCGGCGCGGCATGTGGACACCGCCTTTGATCCAACGGTGCTGCTGGTTTATCTGCCCCATCTGGACTACGGACTCCAGAAATTCGGACCTGGCAATCCGGCCATGAAGCCGGAGCGGGCGGCGCTCGATGACATCGCTGCAGATCTCATTGAACATCTGATGGATCGTGGTCGTCGGATCCTGCTGGTCAACGAGTACGGCATCATGCCTGTCCGTGATGCCGTTGCGCCAAACCGGCTGCTTCGCTCTCAGGGAATGTTGACGATTCGACAGGAACTCGGCAGGGATCTACTCGACGCCGGCGCCAGCGCCGCCTTTGCCGTCACCGATCACCAGATCGCGCATGTGTACGTCGCCGACCCGGATCGAATCTCCGAGATTGCTGCGTTGCTGAGTAATCTTGATGGCGTTGATGAAGTCATGCACGGCCAAGTCCGCGCCGCAGGCGGTCTCGACCACAGCCGCAGCGGCGACATCGTGCTGCTCGCCAAGGCGGACCGCTGGTTCTGCCACGACTGGTGGAACACACCCGAGACCGCGCCCGACTACCAGCGCACCGTCGATATCCACCGCAAGCCCGGCTACGACCCGCGCGAACTCTTCATCGACCCATCCATCCGCTTCCCCCGCCTCGCTGTCGCTGCGCGGCTGGCCCGCAAGCGGCTGGGCTTTCGGGGCCTGATGGATGTCATTCCTCTTGAAACATCGCTCGTTCGCGGCAGTCACGGCCGATGCGACCCGCATCTCGACCCCCTGCTCTGGTGCAGCGAACCCATCGATCTCCCAGAACGTCTGCCAATGGCAGAGGTTGCAGATCTCATCCAGCAGGTTGTGTTGGCCTGACTCAACGCCAGAGAAGCATCAGGATTCCAAGATCCGAGCGATCGACCTCGCCGTCGTTGTTCAGATCACCGCCCCGGCGAGCCTGCATGGTGGCGTCAGCGCGTGGACATCGGGTTCCGTCACCGCGGTAGGTACCGCCAGCCGCGAGACAATCGGGTTTCTCGGACAGCACGCATATGTTGCCGCCCAGATCACAGGCGCCGAGCCGATAGTCCGCCCGGGCCACTTGATCATCGCCCACCACCGAGTCGGTTGTCGTCGCAAAGGCGCAGGCGGAGGCTGTCATCGAAGTGCGGAAGCCCAGATACAGCGCCCCACCCCGGGCACCGGCGCGATTTCGCTCGAAAGAAGAATCAAGCACTTCACCCGCCGATTCCAACGAGCACACGCCGCCACCTTGATAGGCCGCGTGATTGATCTCGAAACGGCATCCTCGAAGCACCGGCGTGCTGCCTTTGGCGGCAAAGACACCTCCGCCAGAATAACTCGCATAGTTGCCGACGAAGACGCAATTGATCATCGTTGGCCGGCTCGATACGCACAATACGCCGCCACCCTTCTCAGCCGAGTTTCGCTCGAATCGGCATCGCTCGAAGCGAACGTCGCCACCCTTGCCGCAGTAGGCGCCGCCGCCGTTGCGGTTGACGGTGTTGCCTTTCAGAACGCAGTCGCGGAGCGTCGGCGAAGACCCAAGCGCCAGCAAGCCGCCGCCGAGTGCTATATCGGATCCATGTGATCCCACATGCCCGCTGCCACCGGTGAGCGTCAATCCTTCCAATACCGTTCCCGGTCCCTCGGCGGTGATGCATCGCACTACGCTCTCGCCGAGACCCGCCGCATCGATGATTGTCGTGGCGGCACCGTCGCGGCCACGTATCAGAATTGACTTGCCCCGTAGATCGATGTGCTCTCGCCAGCGACCGGGACCGACATCGATCACATCTCCATCTGTGGCCGTATCGATCGCATGCTGAATCGACAGCACTTCCTCAGGCACGCGAATGGTGCCACCGGACGCCGCCACTCCAACAAAGAGGGCAATCATCGCGATCACGTTGTACGCCAAAATCTTCAATCCACTGCTCCGCACCAACGGCTCTCGTGAGCCCTCGCCACCCCAGCATGACTCCGCATTCGGCTGCGGTCACCCACCATCCCCGACAGATGGCATCACTATTTTCGCCAGCCTTCCAATCGTGCGGTCTGGATCGGTTGGTTTGGCACGCGAACGGGGCATGATCCCCGGATTTGCCCCATGTGACGAGACAATCTCGCCAGTTTATGCAATTTCTCGCCCTGAAACCTCACCGCCCCATAACAGTGGGCCTACAACGCTGACACACCCGCTTCGCCAAGCCTCAGCAACTCATCACTTGCCGAATAATCGAGTAGTTCCGCATATCGCGCCCACCCGATCAACGCCCGCAGCGTGGCTGCCGCCTGAGCCGCGGGTTGCCGCTTTGCGAGGCTCGATTCCAGATCATCGCGATCGCATCCATCCACGCCCGACTGTTCGACGGCCTGAAGCACCCAGTGCGTCACATTGAGCCGCCGCAACTGCCTCGCCAGCAGGATCTGCCGCTCAGAGGCATCCTCGCCCAGCAGACAACGGCCAGTATCCGTCACGAGCACAGTGTTGCCTCGTGTGTCGATCAGGTCGAGCATCTCTCCGGCCTTGACCAGACTGAGCAGTCGGCCGAGTTCCTCCTCGGTTTCTTCGTCGAGGTCAAAGAGATCCATCGCGTCGTCGTGATCGTGCACGACCTCGACGACACCAATGATCTCTGACATCGTGACATCCGGCAGAATCTCAAGTCGTCCATCCGCAGCACCGACACTTTGATCGGCCTCCTCCAACTCTTCACCCGCGACGATGGCAGCATGCAGCCTTCGGACCATCACCTCAAAGGCTGGGTCGTGGTACTCCCTCGGATGCGGCACTGTGTTGTCGATCACGCACTCGATCTCCCCGGGCCGAGCGGACATGACGATGATGCGATCGGCCAAGAAAACCGCCTCTTCGATGATGTGTGTAATCATCAGCATGCTGTGCAAGCCCGCGACGGCGCGAGGCGTATCAACATCGCTGTCCTCCTCGCGACAGAGCCGATAGACCTCACTACGAAGCGTCTCGGCAGTAAAAACATCGAGAGCACTAAAAGGCTCATCCATGCACAGCAACTGCGGCTGCCTCACAAGCGCCCGAGCAATACCCACCCGCTGCTTCATGCCGCCAGAGAGTTCCTTCGGAAAGGCCCGCTCGAATCCGTCGAGTCCGACGAGTTCGATGCACTCATCGATACGGCGATCGGCCTGATCATCCGAAAGACCAAGCCCGTTGATTCCAACCGCCACATTGTCGCGAACACTCAGCCACGGCAGCAGCGCGAAGTTCTGAAAGACAATACTGACGCCTTCGTGTACCTCTTTGAGCGGTTCGCCATTGGCGAAGACATCGCCCGAGGTCGGCCTGATAAGCCCGCAGAGAATCCGCAGCAGTGTGCTCTTGCCACATCCGCTCGGGCCCAGAATGGCGAGCGTCTCACCCGGGCGGACATCCAAGTCGATTCCATTCAGCACCTCCATCGGTGGTGTGCCGAAAGACATGCTCACACCGCGGGCTTCACAGATTGGGATCGTGCTGTTCATGTGCGTTTCCTCATGTCTGCAAATTGAAACGAGTCGCGGAGAGGCCGTAGAGGCGATGCCATACCAGTCGGTTGAAGATGATGACAAAGACTGCGAGCGCCATGGTGCTCGCTGCGAGCAAAGCGTAGTCGCCTTGGTCCGTCGCCAACGCAATGAGTGATCCGATGCCCGCCGTCATGCGGACATCACCTTGCCCTACGCCGGTCTGCACGTACTCGGCGACGATCGTCGTATTCCAGGCGCCCCCGGCGGCGGTCACCCAGCCAGTTACAAGAAAGGGGAACATCGCAGGCAGATCGACCCGCCGAAGCCGGGCCCACCAGCCCAACCGATAGGTTTGAGACATCTCGGTGAGGTCTGATGGAATCGACGAAGCGCCGCCCATCGCATTGAAGAGGATGTACCACTGGCTGCCCATCAACATGAGTAGCGGCGCAATGAACCAAAATGGCGTGCCGATGCTTCCTAGGCCCACGGTGATGATGACGAAGTAGGCAGGCGCCGGGTACGACGCCACGACCTGAACGAGGGGGCCGAGCCACGCTCGGAGCCGCTCTGATCGGCCAATGAACAATCCAACGGGAATCGCCCAGAGCGACCCGATCAACAGCACGACGAGCACCCGACCAAATGAACTGGTCAACCCCCATCCAACATCCAGCCATCCACGCGATCCGCCTTCCGCTACCAGTGGAAGCGGCCGGACTGTCTGGATGAGCAGATACAACCCCCATCCAATCAAAGCCAATACCGCGAGTACAAGCATCAGACGCGCTGTCGAGCGAACGCTCCTGCCACCGCGGCGTGGCGTCGGCCGATCGCGGCGCGCCACCTTCGGCCGTTCCACACTGGAAGCCTTTGCTGCAACCTCTCTGGCGAGTTTCGCCCGCCACCGAAGTTCCCGCCGGCGCCGCAGCACCCGAACCAGCGGTGAGGCCCGCCAGAGCGACACAACCCACGATCGCGGCGGTGCCTGACCTTCCTGCTCCTCGATCTTGAACCGCTGCGCCCAGACCAGCAGCGGTCGGAACATCAACTGGTCGGTCCCGACGATCAGCACGATCAGCACGAGGCTGCCGATCCCGACGAGCCCCCACTGGTGCGATTGCTGGGCCGTTGCGATCCAGGAACCGATGCCGGGAAGCCGAAAGTCTTTGCTTGCAAGCGTGAACATCTCAATGGTCGTCAGGAAGAACCAGCCACCAGCGAAGGACATCATTGAGTTGTAGATCAACGCCAGCGTCGAGCCCGGCAACTCGATACGAAAGAAGGTCCGCAGCAGCCCGAATCTGTTGACACGTGCGACTTCGTAGAGACTCGGGGGCAAGCTCCGAATCGCCTGGTAGAAGCCGAAGGCCATATTCCAAGCCTGCCCGGTGAAGATCATCAGAATGGCCGCCAATTCCAACCCAATCTCACTGCCGGGAATCAGTGTGACGAGCGCCAATGTCACCGGCGGCAGAAAGGAGAGCACTGGAATGGTCTGCAGGATGTCCAGTGCCGGAATCATCACCCGCTCGGCGCGTCTGCTGTGCGCTGCAATCGAGCCCCACGCCAGCGTAAAGATCAGTGAGAGCA